>CBCTKQ010000001.1:0-40096 GCA_965147515.1 uncultured Eggerthellaceae bacterium
AGAGGGCCGAATGGTTCTGCGAGGACCACGGCGCAAGGCAGCTGGTCGTGGACGTCGACCCGTTGGCGGACGACGATGTGCGCGGCAACGGGCCGGACCGCTGCTACCACTGCAAGCGGGACATCTTCGCGCTGGCCATGCAGGCTGCGAAGGCGGAAGGCTTCGACGTGCTCGCCGACGGCACCAACCTGGACGACACCGGCGACTACCGTCCAGGCGCGAAGGCCCTGGCCGAGCTGGAAGTGCAAAGCCCGCTGCGTGACGCGTCAATGACGAAGGGCGACATAAGGGAGCTGTCTCGCGCCATGGGGCTTTCCGTATGGGACGCTCCCTCGTGCGCGTGCCTTGCCACCCGCGTGGCGTACGGGACCCCGCTTCGCCCTGAGGTGCTGAAGCGCATCGACGAGGCCGAGGACTACCTGCGCAAGCTGGACTTCGACCCCGTGCGCGTGCGCGTGCACGGCGACGTGGCCCGCATAGAGGTGGGGCGCACCCAGATAGCGCGCCTTGCCGACCCGGCCACGCGCCTGGAGGTGACGGCCCGCATGAAGCAGCTGGGGTTCGTCTACGTATGTGCGGACCTGGAAGGATTCCGTTCGGGAAGCATGAAC
The DNA here is from genome assembly GCA_965147515.1 of uncultured Eggerthellaceae bacterium. Lineage (GTDB taxonomy): Bacteria > Actinomycetota > Coriobacteriia > Coriobacteriales > Eggerthellaceae > MGBC163016. Next base: position 612 of record CBCTKQ010000001.1, read on the forward strand.
GAAACGATGGAGGGAGGCAGCGATGCCTAGCGAGCTTCGACGCCTGCTTCAGCAGGTGAAGGACGGGGAGGTGTCGGTCGACGACGCCGCAGAGGCCATAAAGGTGAAGCCGTTCGAGGACATCGGGTACGCCAAGGTCGACCTTCACAGGAAGGCGCGCCAGGGCGCTTCAGAGGTGATATACGGCGAAGGAAAGACCGCCGAGCAGATCGCAGGCATCGTGTCGGCCATGCAGCAGGCCGGCCAGGGCGACGTCATCATCACCCGCCTTTCGCGCGAGAAAGCGCAGCTGGTGGCGGGCGTGGTAGACCTTCAGTACTTTGATGCCGCGCGCATGGGGATCGTCGGAAGCATCCCCGAGCCCGACGGCTGCGGCAAGGTGCTGGTAGCCACGGGAGGCACCAGCGACATGCCCGTGGCCGAGGAGGCGGCGCTTACCGCCGAGATGCTGGGCAACGAGGTGGTGCGAGCCTACGACGTGGGCGTCGCCGGCATACACCGCACCTTCGCGCACATGGACGACATAATGGGCGCCAACGTGATAATCGTCGTGGCAGGCATGGAGGGCGCGCTTGCCAGCATAATCGGCGGCATGGCCGAATGCCCCGTGATCGCCGTGCCCACGAGCGTCGGGTACGGCGCGTCGTTCGGCGGCGTGGCGGCGCTTCTGTCCATGCTGAACTCCTGCGCCAGCGGGGTTTCGGTGGTGAACATAGACAACGGGTTCGGGGCCGGCTTTTTGGCCAGCAGGATCAACCACATGGGAAAGGTGGGCGAATAGCCGTGGAAAGCCTTCTTGTAGACTGCGGCGCCGGCGCGCGGAAGGCGCAGCTTGCGAACATGCTTCTGGAATACCTGGACGAAGAGCAGCGCGCCGCGTTCGTGCGCGAGTTCAACGCGCTGGGCCTGCCCGGCATAACGGGCGAGCTGGACGGCGACGGCGCGTTCGCCGTGCTTTCCGACGGCCGCACCGAGTCGGAGGCCCACCACGAGCACGAGCACCGCACCGTGCAGGACGTGCGCGGCATCGTGGAGGCGTCGGGCGCGCCGACCTCGGTCGTCGACGACGTCATGGGGGTATACGCCGTGCTGGCCGCCGCCGAGGCCAAGGCCCACGGCACTGACGAGTCCCACGTGCACTTCCACGAGGTGGGAAACGATTTCGCCATCGGGTACATAACCGCCTTCGCCATGCTTTTGGGGACGCTTTCGCCCCAGGTGGTGGAAGCGACGCCCATAGCCACCGGGCTCGGCTACGTCGACTGCGCGCACGGCAGGCTTCCCATTCCTGCGCCCGCCACGGCGAACATCCTGGAAGGCATGCCGCACTTCGCCGGCGACGTGGAAGGCGAGCTTTGCACGCCCACGGGCGCGGCGATCGTGAAGCACTTCGCCGACAGGTTCGTCGGCTAGCGTCGCCTGGGGTGGAAGGGGATCAGGCAATGGAAGTGATGGAGGCGCCCTTCGCGCAGGAGTTCGTGCGCACGGCCTACGAGGGCTGGAAGCAGGGATGGCACGAATGCAACGGCGGGAACCTTTCCTACCGCCTTCGCTCCGAAGAGATCGCGCAGGTGGCGGAATGCCTAACTCCCGGCGAATGGCGCGAGGTAGGCGAGGGCGCTAAGGCCCCAGGCGTCGCGGGCGAGCTTTTCATGGTTACCGCCGCGGGGTCGTTCTTCAGCAACATGGAAAGAGTTCCCGAACGCTGTGCGGGAATCATCGAGGTGGATGCCTCTGGCACGCGCTTTAGGCAGTGCTGGGGGTTCGCCGAAGGCGGCCGCCCCACCAGCGAGCTGCCGTCGCACCTTCTGAACCACGAGTCGAAGAAGGTGGCCACCGACGGCGCCAGCCGCGTTGTCTACCATGCGCATCCAGCCAACCTGATCGCTTTGACCTTCGTGTTTCCGCTTGAGGGAAAGGCCTTCACGCGCGAGCTTTGGAAGGCGATAAGCGAATGCGCGCTGGTGTTCCCGCAGGGCGTCGGCGTGCTGGAGTGGATGAACCCCGGGTCGGTGGAGCTTGGCCGCGCCTCGGCCGAGCTGATGCGCGAGCATGACGCGGTAGTGTGGGCGCACCACGGGCTCATATGCTCCGGCGACACGTTCGACGCGGCATTCGGGCTGCTGCATACCATCGAGAAGGCGTCCGAGGTGCTGGTGAAGGTGCGCTCCATGCAGCCCACGATGGAAAGCTTCATCACCGACGAGAACATCCGCACGATGTCCGAAGCCTACGGTTTGGGAATCAAGCTGTAGAATAGGTCGCCAACCAAAACCCTTTCGAACCTGGCAGGTCAAGGAAGCTATGGATGCGATCAAAGGACAACTTACTCTCAGAGGCGTGCTCATAGGGTGCATAGGGTGCGCCGTCATAACGGCCTCGTCGGTGTACGTGGCGCTGAAGATGGGCGCTCTGCCGTGGCCGATCATCTTCGCGGCCATCCTGTCGCTGTTCCTGCTGAAGTGGATAAGCCGGGGCAAGTCCACGCTGAACGAGGCCAACGTCACGCACACCGTGATGTCGTCGGGCGCCATGGTGGCCGGCGGCCTCGCGTTCACCATCCCGGGCGCATGGATGCTGGGCCTTGCGGACGACGTGTCGTGGGTGCAGCTTGCGGTCATCGCGCTCGGTGGCTCGGCTTTGGGGCTTCTGGGCTCCATCGCGCTGCGTAGGCACTTCATAGACGAGGTGAAGTTGGAATACCCCATCGGCGAGGCCGCGGCGCAGACGCTGAAGGCGGGCGACGCCGGCGGAAGCACCGGCAAGATGCTGTTCGGGTCGATGGGCTTCGCCGCCGTCTACACCTTGTTGCGCGACGCGCTGGGGGTCATTCCGTCGATGCTGTGCAACCTGAGCATCCCAGGCGTCGCGTTCGGCATTTACAACTCGCCCATGATGCTGGCCGTGGGCTTCCTGGTGGGGACCGGCGCCATCGTAGTGTGGTTCGCGGGGGCGGTGCTGGGCAACTTCGGCGTCATCGTCGGGGGCAGCGCCGCAGGTCTTTGGAGCGTCGAGTTCGGCCAGCAGCTCGCGTCGTGCCTGGGCATGGGGTGCATGATGGGCTGCGGCATCGCCGTCATCGTGCGCGACATCATACCCAAGGCCGCGAAGAGCCTGTCGGCCCGCATGGGAAGGCAGATGGACGAGTCTAGAAACATGTGCCTGAAGGCGCAGGTGGTTCCCAACCTCGAGGCCGACGCCTGCGGGGACGTCGCTGCGTCCAGGCGTCGCGCCCGCGGGATAGGCGTGGGCGCGCTGGTGCTGGCCTGCGTGGCCGTGGCCACATGCCTGCTGCTCGACCTGCCGTTCCTGGTGTCGCTGGCGGTGGTGGTCGCCGCGTTCGTGGCGTGCGCCATGAGCGCCCAGAGCGTGGGGCAGACCGGCATCGACCCCATGGAGATATTCGGGCTGATCGTGCTCTTGTGCGTCGCGGGAATCGCCCAGATGGCCCAGGTGAAGCTGTTCTTCATAGCGGCGCTTGTGGCGGTTGCCTGCGGTCTTGCCGGCGACGTCATGAACGACTTCAAGGCAGGCAGGGTGCTGGGCACCAACCCGACGGCGCAGTGGGTGGGCCAAGCCATCGGCGGCATCGTGGGGTCGGTGGTCGCCGTGGCCGTCATGTGCGTGCTTCTGCAGGCGTACGGCCCCGACGCGTTCGGCGTGGGCAAGGAGTTCGTGTCGGCCCAGGCAAGCGTCGTCGCCACGATGGTGTCGGGAATACCCAACCTTCCGGCGTTCCTCATCGGTTTGGGCGTCGGCTTCGTGCTGTACCTGCTTCGCTTCCCCTCGATGATGTTCGGCCTGGGCATCTACCTGCCTTTCTACATGTCCCTCACGACCTTTCTTGGCGCCATGGCGAAGGTGGTGTTCGACGCGGTGATGAAGCGCCGTCGTGCGTCCCTGGACGACGAGGCGCGGCAGGCCGCGGAAAGGCGCACCGAGGAAGGCGGCATGGTGGTGGCGTCGGGCCTGCTGGGCGGCGAATCCGTCATGGGCATCGTGCTAGCCATGATCGTGGCCGGAGGCGCCCTTCTGGCCTAGGAGGCCTGCACGTTTCCGGCGGGGCGGGGCCGAATCCCCGTTGGCGAAGCGGCAGTTTCCCGCCGCGTTTCCGCGAAGGTCTCGATATACTGGTTCTCCATGGAAGACCGCCGCCGCACATACATAATGTTCGCCATCGTCACCCTGGCCTGCGCGTTCGGAAGCCTTGCGCAGACCGCGACGAACTCCATGCTCGGCGGGGTGCAGGCGTCGTTCGGAACCGACGAGAGCACGGGCCAGTGGCTCACCACCATCTACATGCTCACCATAGGGATAACCGTTCCGTTGGTGACGCACCTGTCGCGCCGGTTTTCCGTGCGCAGGCTTATCCTGGTCTCGCTGGCGTTCACGCTTGTCGGGTCGCTTGTGTCTGCGGTCGCGCCGACGTTCCTCGCGCTGGTGTGCGGGCGCGTGCTGCAGGCCATAGGCACCGGCATCACGCTTCCCATCCTGCAGACCATAGCCATGACGCGCTTCCCGCCTGGGCAGAACGCCACGGCCATGGGAATCGCCGGCATCGCCATGGGCTTCGCGCCCAACATAGGCCCGCTGATCGGCGGAGTGCTGGTGGGGACTCTTGGGTGGCGCAGCTTCTTCTGGATGCTGCTGGCAGCCGCCGCGGCGCTTGCCGTGGCTACGCTGCTGCTGGTCAGCCGCAACGAGCACAAGCCGCAGGACGCGCAGCTCGACTTCGCGTCGTTCCTTCTGTCCACGCTGGGCTTCGGCGGGCTGCTGCTGGGCTTCTCGAACGCGGCCAACATGCCCCTGGCCGAGGCTGCGGTGTGGCTGCCCGCGCTGGTCGGCGTCGTCTGCCTGGTATGGTTCATAGCGAGGCAGAGGCGCATCGAGCACCCGCTGATAAGCATGGACATCTTCGGGTCGCGCACCTACGTCGTCAGCTTCGTGGCGCAGAACTGCCTGTTCGCGTCGTTCATGGGAATAACGCTGATCGTGCCGTTGTTCGTCATCAACGTCATGCAGCTGACGCCCGTCGACGCCGGGCTCGTCTTCCTTCCGGTCACCGTGCTGGCGATCGTGTTCAACCCGCTGGCCGGAATCCTCAGCGACAAGATCGGCGCGCGCCCCGTCGTCGTGGGAGCGTCCGTGGCGCTTTTCGCGGGCGCGTTCGCCATGGCGTTCATCGACGAGACGACTCCGCTTTGGCTGGTGACCCTTTGGCAGGTCGTGCGGGGGATTGGCGTCAGCTCGCTCATCGGGCCGCTGAACTCGTGGGGGATGACGGGCCTCGCGCCGAAGAACATGATCGACGCCAGCGCCTTCTTCACCACCACGCGACAGGCGTCCGCGTCTCTGGGAACGGCGCTGATGATGCTGGTTTTGGCCGTGTGCGGATCCACTGCCGCCGTCGGGGCCTCGGCAGCCTTCGGGTTCCACCTGGCCTTCGGGCTTTCCGCCGCGTTTTCGCTCGCGGTGCTGGCCTGCGCCATCCTCTTCGTGCGAGACAGGTAAGCACATCCCCTGACACGCGCTGGAACGCCCTGAATTCCCGTAGCGCTATAATTGGAGGACCTGCAGACGCGACGAAGGACATGGCTTGAAGAAGGCGCTACTGCTCATCCTCGGCATCGTCGCCGTGTGCTTTCTGATCGCCAACGCCGACTACCTGTCCAGCTTCCTGGACACGATGATGACCGGCGCCCTCGTGCCGATAATCGTATCCATCTTGCTCATGCTGGGCCGCCACTTCGTGCAGGCCGCGTCCTACGACGCCGCGTTCGAGGCCGTGGGGCATCGCACCGGCTTCTGGCACAACGTGGTGCTCATCTTCTCGCTTGTGTTCATAAACACGTTCTGCCTGTTCAGCGGGGCCACCGGCGTGGCGTTCATCATCGACGACGCGCACAGGGAGGGCTGCGACGCCGGCCAGTCCACGGGCGGCGCGATACTCTCGCAGATAGGCTACTTCGCTGCGGTCTTCGTGATATCGGTCATCGGGTTCGTCACCATGTGGGTGTCGGGGCACATGAACACCGTCTTCCTCGTAGGCGGATTGTTGCTTGCGGGCGTGCTCGTGGTGCTGTCCAGCCTGTTCTTCATAGGGCACTTCAAGCCGCGCATCCTGTACCGCGTGTTCCTGCTGCTTGAGAAGCTTCTCAACAAGGTGCTAGGCGTCGTGCACAGGTCGATGAAGGTTGGATGGGGGCGCACCACCGCGCATTCGTTCATAGCCACGTCGAACCTGCTCGCCGCCAACCCCAAGGGCACCGCCATCACGGTGGCTTACGCCTCGTTCTCGGCGATCCTGAACATGGCGTGCCTGGTGGCCATCGGCTACGCGTTCGGGTTCGAGAACGTCGAGGCCCTGGTGGCTGCGTTCGCCGTGGCAGCCATTTCGGTGATCTTGAGCCCCACGCCGCAGGGCGTCGGCGTCGTGGAGGCCATGATCGCGGCGATTCTCACGGCCTATGGGTGCTCGGTCGCGACCGCCGCCGCCATTGCTCTGGTCTATCGCGGGATCATGTTCTGGATACCGTTCTGCATCGGTGCGGTCATGCTGTCGCAGTCGGGCTTCTTCAAGTCGAAGAAGTCGGCCACCGAGCTGCAGAAGCACAAGGACATCGCATGGATGTCGGGCACGCTCGTGTTCCTGGTGGGCATCGTGAACATCGGGTTGGTGTTCGCCCCCGACGCGCTGGTGCCTTACACGATGCTCACCTCGTGGGTGAACATGGGGTCGCTGGTTGCCGGCGTGCCGCTGATACTGGCGTCGGTCCTTCTCATGGCATGCGCGGTAGGGCTGGTGATGCGCTTCCGAACCGCATGGGCGATCACCGTGTCCGCCCTGGTGCTGATCGGCGGAAGCGAGTTCGTGTTCCAGGGCACGTGGCAGGTGGGCGTCGCGTCGATGCTGCTGATGTGCTGGCTGTTCTGGAAGCGTGACGCGTTCGACCGTCCGTTCTCGGTCGAGGCCGTGCGGTCCGACGTCGCGGCATGGAAGGCGAAGCGTGCCGAGAAGAAGGCGGAAAAGGCCGTCCGTGCGTCCGAGAACGACAAGCGCCTGGCCCAGGCCCGCGTCGACGAGGCCAACGAGGAAAGGCGGCTTGACCAGGAAAGGGTTGGCGCGGAATCCGGGGCCTCCGAGTGGGAACAGCGTGCCGAAGCCGGACGCGCCATAGGCCAGAAGGTGATCGAGAAGGCCAAGTCCGACGCGGCCGCCAAAGAACCGACGGCATGACGGAGGCGTCCCCTGTTCACCCGCGCAACGTATCACAAGGATTTCGAGCAGGCACGCGCCCTGTGCCAAAAGCGAACGTCCCCCTGGTATACAATTTGCGGAAACGATCGAAGGAGCTGTCCATGGCTGACAACGACGGGTTCGACTTCTCGGGCGAGTTCGACGACATCGACAACGTAGGCGACCTGCTGGGCGACTCCCCGGCAGAAGGCGCTCCTGCCGCCGGGGAGGCTGCCGTTCCCCAGCCTTCGGACGGCGCCGAGTTCTACGCATGGCAGGTTTGCCTGGCCGACTCGGCCACCAATTCGCTGATGGACGCCGACGACTACCCCGACTACATAGTCAACCGCGAGACCATCACGCAGATGCTGGGCATAGGCATGTCCAGCGGCCAGAACGCCTTCCCGCTGAACGGCCAGATGTTCGTCGTCGCCATCAGCATCCGGGTGGGCGAGGGCGAGATCAAGTTGATAGGTCCCGAGCATCCGCGTTATGCGGCGGTGGCCGCCGTCGTTTCGGAGGAGCTGCTGAAGGGACAGGACCGCGGCATGGTGGCCGACCTTCCGAACGGCACGCTTGTCGCCATCAAGCCCCCTGCCGACCCCAGCAAGCTCTAAGCCTCGCCGCCCTGTCTGCACCCTGCACTTCCGCCTCAGCGTCTGTCGCGGGCTTTCTCTTCGTGTGCCCGCCAGCGTAACGTTGGGGTGCCGAAGGTTCCCGCGCGCATCCGGAAGCGCCTTGCAGGCCGTAGAATCGTGGGCATCATGGGTGCCGTCCGAAGACATTACGAGCGGGTCATAGTTGCCTGCGCCTTCCTGCTGTTGTTCGTCAACGTGGGCTTCACCTCCACGGCCTTCAGCGTGTACCAGCCCTACCTGGTGGAGCTTCCCGGCGTGGGGAACGTTGGCGGCTCGTTCGTCGTGACAATCCGAACCTGCGTGGCGTTCGTGTGCATGTTCTTCACGGGCGCGGTGTTCAGGCGGTTGAACCCCCGCATCGGGTTCTTCGCCGCCACCGCCTGCACTGTGCTGTCGTTCTTCGTGTTCTCCAGCGTGCAGAACATGGCGGGCCTCTGTGTCGCCAGCGTGCTAGCGGGCGTGGGCTACGGGTTCGGCGGCATGGTGGCATCGACGTACCTCATAGGGAACTGGTTCAAGGGAAAGGTCGGCTCGGTGTCGGGCATCGTCACCATGGGAAGCGGCGTGGCGGCGGTGGTCGTGCCCGTGCTGGCCGGATGGGTGATAGAGGCGTCGTCGCTTTCCGCGGCGTTCATGATAGAGGGCATGGTCTCGCTGGCCATAGCGCTGGTCGTGCTGTACTTCGTTCGCATGACGCCCTACGAGATGGGGCTCGAACCCATCGGGGTTGCGCCGGACGGTGGCGCATCAGCGGAAGGGGAGGGAAGCGGCCCCAAGGCCTCCGCCACCGAAGGGAGGCCAAAGAGCACGAAGGCATCGGGGAGCCCCAGGCACCCGAAGCATCCCAAGGTGCGCCTTGCCACCGTGCCGCTTCCCAAGGGCGCGTACGTTGCAATGATGTTCGCCATAGTGCTGCTCGGCGGCGTGTCGGTGGCAGGCTACAACTACTTCGGCATACTGCTCACGTCCAACGGCGTAGACCCGGTCGTCGCGGCGGCGGTGATATCGGTCGCCGGCGTGTTCCTCACGTTGTCGAAGTTCGCCGTGGGGAAGGTTTGCGACAGGTTCGGGACCTTCGCGGGCTCGCTCGTGTTCTTCATGCTGCTGCTTTCGGCCATGGTGCTGTGCAGCCTGATCGGGCGCGGGGGAGTGTCCGAGGCGGCGTTCGCGGCGGTAATCCTGGGAATAGGGATGCCGCTTGGCACCACGGGGGTGTCGCTCTGGTCGCTGGAGCTCAGCTCGCCAGACCAGATGCTTAAGACCATCAGGCACTTCCAGCTGGCCTACGCGTTCGGCGGGTTCGTGTTCAACATGATGCCAGGCGTGCTGGCCCAGGCCACGGGCAGCTACAACAGCACCTACGACGTGCTTTCCGTCATGACGCTCGCATGCGCAGTGATAGTGCTTTGGGTGTACGCGCACCACATCCTGCGCGCCCGCAGGGAATACGACAGAAGCCACATTTGATTTGCGCCACGTTCGGCGGCTATGATAGGATGATTCCTGCTGCGAACAGCAGCACCTTTTTGCGAGTCGGGATGTGGCGCAGTTTGGTAGCGCGCTTCGTTCGGGACGAAGAAGTCGCAGGTTCAAATCCTGTCATCCCGACCACGAGAAACACGAGGCCAGAGGGCATATCCTCTGGCCTCTTTTGTTGGGTGGTGCCAAAATGGTGCACAGGAGCACGCCTTGTGGCCGCGAAGCCTCTTCCATGGCCGCACGATGCCCAATGCATGCGGCCTGTTTTTTTGTGCGTAGCGGGCAAGCGCAGCCATGTTGTGATACCCTTGTGCGCGTAAATTTCTACGAAAGTTGGTGTGTCAGATGAAAATTCTCGGACTGGGCGTTCCCGAGCTCCTTATCATCCTCGTAGTGGTGCTGCTCATATTCGGCCCGAAGAACCTTCCCAAGCTGGGCTCCGCCCTGGGAAAGACAGTCAAGGGTCTGCGCGACGGCATGGACGCCGGCAAGAAGGAAGTGGCCGAGTCCTCAGACGACGAGGAGACGGTCGAGACGGTGGTCGAGGAAGCTCCGGCCGAACCCGAGAAGGCGGCCTCCGAGCAGCCGAAGAAGACGGTCAAGAAGGTCGTGGTGAAGAAGAAGTCGGAGTAGCTTCTCCGATGTCGCCCTGCCCGAAAGGGCAGCGAGGCGCAAGCAACGGACGGTACCTGGGCACGCCTGCAGACGGGCGTGTCCGTGCGTTAGAAGGGAACTAGGCATAAATGGCAGACAGCAACTACATCCTCACCCCTGAAGGCCGCCAGAACCTGGAAGAGGAGCTGCACTATCTCGAGACTGAAAAGCGCGCCGAGATAGGCGAGCGCATCCGCGTCGCCCGCGAGTTCGGCGACATCTCCGAGAACTCCGAATACGACGACGCCAAGAACGAGCAGGCCATGATGGAGGGCCGCATCGCCGAGATAAACCACATCCTCAGCGAGGCCACCGTCGTCAAGACCCCGAAGCGCTCGTCGAAGGTCAACGTCGGGTCCACGGTCACCGTGAAGATGGGCGGCAAGGAACGCGTGTTGACCATCGTGGGCGGCGCCGAAAGCGACGTAGCCGCCGGCAAGGTGTCGAACGAGTCCCCCGTGGGCGCTGCGCTGCTGGGCTGCAAGAAGGGCGACAAGACCACGGCTATCGGCCCCACCGGGCGCGAGATCCCGCTTGAGGTTCTCAAGATCGAACACTAATCCCGCAATGTCGAATAGGCTTGACGGAGAGGGCGGGCTTTCAGGTCCGCCCGTTTTGCAAGGAGAGGCAATGGCTGAAGAAATCGTTGAAACGCTCGAGGTAGAGGACGACCCCATCGAGGTGCGCAAGGCCAAGCGCGCGGCGCTTCTCGAGGCCGGGCGCGACCCTTACGGGCATGCGTTCAAGCGCAGCGACTTCGTGGCCGACCTCGAAGCCGAATATGGCTCGCTCGAAGACGGCGAGACCACCGAGGACGAGGTCAGCCTCGCCGGACGCATAATGGCGCGCCGCGTGCAGGGAAAGATCGCCTTCCTCGAGCTTATGGACCCGACCGGCACCATCCAGCTGTTCTGCCGCATCAACGCCTTGGGCGAGGAAGCCTTCGACGAGATCAAGGACATCGACGTGGGCGACTGGCTTGGCGTGCACGGCGCCGTCATGCGCACGCGCCGCGGCCAGCTTTCCGTGGCCGTCGACGCCTTCGAGCTGCTGTCGAAGTCGATCCGCCCGCTGCCCGAGAAGTTCCACGGGCTGACCGACAAGGAGACGCGCTACCGCCAGCGCTACGTGGACATGGTGATGAACCCCGAGGTCCGCGAAGTGTTCCTGAAGCGCTCCGCCATAGTGTCGGCCATCCGCGCCTACATGGAGGAGCAGGGCTTCATGGAGGTCGAGACGCCGTTCCTCAACGGCATCCTGGGCGGCGCCAACGCGAAGCCGTTCGTCACGCACTTCAACGCGCTGGACCGCGACTACTACCTGCGCATCGCCACCGAGCTTCCGCTTAAGCGCCTGCTGGTGGGCGGGTTCGAGAAGGTGTTCGAGCTGGGGCGCCAGTTCCGCAACGAAGGAATGGACCACACGCACAACCCCGAGTTCACCACCATGGAGGCCTACGAGGCGTTCAGCGACCTCGAAGGCATGATGCGCCTGACGCGCGGGTGCTTCCAGGCGGCCGCGCAGGCAGCATGTGGAACGCTGCAGGTGGAATACCAGGGCAACGTCATCGACCTGTCGGGCGACTGGCGCGTGGCTTCCATGATCGAATTGGCAACCGAGGGCGCGGGCGAACCCATCGACTTCGGGCGCACCCGCGACGAGCTTGTGGCAATCCTCGAGAAGCACGGCGGCCATGCCGACGACGCCTGGGGGAAGGGCAAGCTGATAGCCGAGGTGTTCGAGGCCGTGGCGGAAGAGAAGCTGGTGCAGCCCACGTTCGTGGTGGACCACCCGCTCGAGGTCAGCCCCCTGGCCAAGAAGAAGGTCGACAACCCCGAACTCACCGAGCGATTCGAACTGTTCATCTGCGGGCACGAGTACGCCAACGCCTTCACCGAGCTGAACGACCCCATAGACCAGGCCGAGCGCTTCATGGCGCAGGTGGCCGCCAAGGACATGGGGGACGACGAGGCCATGGGCTACGACGCCGACTACATCCGCGCGCTGGAGTACGGCATGCCGCCGGCGGGCGGCGTGGGCATCGGCATCGACCGCATGGTCATGCTGCTCACCGGCAGCGAGTCCATACGCGACGTGCTGCTGTTCCCGCACATGAGAGACGAGGCATAGAAATATAGCCTCTGAACTGGGAACTTATTTTCCGAAAAGTGCCAAAACCTTACGGCTTACGGCATATTTACGGCAAAAGTCTTCAGAGATGCGTAAGGCTTTCGTAACGCACTGATACATAGTCGGCCGCGACCGACAGGATGGGAGACCGTCTTTACAAGACCCGTTGAGGCAACTCGGCGGGTCTTTTTTGTCTCAGATCGAAATGGAAAGGAGCAGTCCTGATGAAACCGAGGGTGATAGCCGTCGCCAACCAAAAGGGCGGCGTGGGCAAGACGACCACCGTGGCGAACCTCGGGGCCGCGCTCGCGAGTCGTGGCGAGAGGGTCTGCTGGTGGATGCCGATCCGCAAGGGAGCCTCACCTCGTCGCTGGGGTGGAAGAACCCCGACGAGCTGGAGGTGACGCTGGCTACCCATTTGGAAGCCGCGGCCCGCGATGTGGAGCTGCCGGTGCGAGAGGGTCTGCTGAGCCACAAAGAGGGTTTCGACCTCATGCCTGCCAACATCGAGCTAGCGGCGGTCGATGTGGAGCTCGTCACGGCGATGTGCCGCGAGGCGGCCATGGGAGAGTGGCTTTCTGGATTGAGGGACGACTACGACCGCATCCTCGTCGACTGCATGCCCTCCCTCGGGATGCTCACCGTGAACGCCTTGGCCGCAGCCGACAGCGTGCTCATTCCCGGGCAGGCGCAGTACCTGCCCGCCAAGGGGATGGGGCTTTTGATTGAGGTTTGACGATATAGGGCGCTCTTGTATAATTGCCTAGTTAAAATCTCCGTGGGCTTTTCCGGGCTTATGTCATCTTTTTACCACGGCCTCATGTAAGGGGTCGTGGTTTTTTATTCAAGTTGAGCCGACGATCCGCGATAAAAAGAAAGGATTATATCGGATGTTGGCAAAAACAAAGACGCAGATGGTATCCGCACTCGAAGTTTTCGCTGGCGGCGCTTGCTACGGGGCTAACGCGACGATGTATAAGCTTGCATATGCCGATGGCTTCTCGTGGCCGCAGGTTGTTGGATGCCAAATGTGGTTTGCGGTGGCTCTCTTCGGAGTTGTCGTGGTCTTTTCCTGCTTCCTGGGAAGAAACTGGGTTTCCTTAGATAAAGTCGCAGTATTGAAACTTATGGGACTCGGTGCTCTTAGCTGCATAACTGCTATTCTCTATTGCTTTGCTATGTCACGTCTTCCTGTTGCAGTTGCTTTGACGCTTCTTTTCCAATTCACTTGGATAGGGCTAGTCATTCAAATTATCATAACGCGCCGCCTTCCTAGGCCAACGGAGATTATTTCATGTGTCATTATCCTGGGCGGAACAGTATTGGCGAGCAATGTATATAAGGTTGGCTTGTCCGGCTTTGACCCAATCGGCCTTGTTTGTGGATTCATGTCGGCGGTGAGTTGCGCTCTGTTCGTTACCTTGTCTGGTCGAGTGCAGGCCCCCTGTTCTTCGGCGCAAAGAGGCTTTATCGTATGCTTGGGTTCTGGGGTCGCATCTTTATTCGTTTGCCCCGACTTTTTGATATCCGGTGTCATTTTTGAAGGAATCGCGCCCTACGGCTTTGTCGTCGGACTGTTCGGTATGTTATTGCCGGTGTTGCTGTTTGGGTTAGGAACTCCTAATCTGCCTGCTGGCGTTTCGACCGTACTTGCAGCGTCGGAGCTCCCTGCGGGCTTGATAGTATCCGTGGTGATGTTGGGAGACGAGATAGGCGTAATGCAATGGGCTGGTGTTATAGCAATACTTTTCGGCGTTATCGTGTCGCAATTGAGATTCGGCGGCATAGCAGCTCGTGTGGACAAAGATGCACCCTGCTATCAGTGACCATCTTGCGCGGCGAAACAAACGATGAGGTGTGAACTCATTGCGTCTCGTCGCGCAGGTCAGCCGTTCTTTGCTCTCCGTATAACTCAAATAAATCGAACATTTCCATTTTCGAATGAATGCCCATCTTACGATATATGTTGTAAATGTGCGTCTTAACTGTTCCAGGAGCAACGTAGAGCTTCTCTGATATATATGATGCGGTCATACCGCTTAGCAAAAGCGGTAAGACCTCCATTTCGCGATTGGACAAACCCCATTCCCCTCCGAATGCCTCTATCATCTCGCTTTTGATTGCGCTCGCTTCTTCCAGTACATTCACGCTGGATGGACGGTCGCCCGTCTGCACTTCCTCGATGCTTTTCCTTTCGTCGGTCGCAGATCGAGCGGCAAATACCTCCTTCTCCGTAAAGACCAGGGTTGAAGCAACGACAATGAGCGGAACGCTGATCGCAACATCGAAGAGAAGGGGATCTACGACAGGAGACATAAGGTGCGTAAACAATCCCAACAGCCATCCGCATAGCATGCCCAGCGTTATCGCGGCACGCGCAACACCGAGAACGCTGACGGCCGATAGCCCCTGTAGCTTGACCTTGTTGCACAAATCGTTCAGGGCAAGTATCTCAAACACAAGGTATGCAGATATGACCATAAAGCAGGCGAACGTCGTTGAAGATGCATTACCGAAAAGCAATGCAGCGACCCCGATGCTCATCGCGGATGGAACAAGGCGATAGAGCTGATAGACTGACTGAATGTCCTTGAGGCGGACAAAGGCTATCGCAAGTATCACGCCAACGACAAGACAGCACGGGGCTTCAACAAAGGGCCCAAGGAGATAGCTTTCAATGCCGTTCGAGACTATCGTGCTCGTCAGCATGCCGAATACGAGCGCGTACAGGCAAAGAGCGACGCTTATCCTGCCGATATACGGGAACAGCCTGAATGGAAACGGGTCCTTTGAGACATACTCGAAGATGTTGCTGGATGTATTGACTCGGTAATGCTTATACGAGAGATAGAAGGTTGCGCAAGAGAAAACCGGCAATACGAGGGCGCATCCGAGAGCCAGCGGACGGGTAAGCGCGCTGACGAAGATGCTCACCGCCGCACCGAACGCATAAGACGATGCAACGTACAGAGCAACCTCCCCAATCCTGTTGTTGCCGAAAAAGCACATCCAGAGAATGAACATGCATGCATCAGTTGCACCCAGTAAAGCCGCAGTGACGAGCGACAGCCCCTGTATTCCCGAGATCGCCAATGCTGAGGACAGCAAGCCACATGCAAGCGACATGGTGAACAAGGTTTTCCTGATAAAGCCGTTCGTCATCCGTTTGGCGCCCAAGAGTATGACGGCTATGAAGACGAGGCGAAAGAAGAGTTCGGTGGACTCGAAGGACAAACCCATCACAGTCTCTTGCTCTAGAAGCAAGGATGGGCTGACGCATACCAAAAACAGCCATGCCCAATAAAAACCGAACCCCAACATTCTTAGGGGAAACAAATCATGTTTATTCATAACCAGTCCTCATACGAGTAAAACAATGTGTTTAATACTATCTACCGAATGCGTATTTCTGCATAAACCATTAGTCATAAATCCTCAATCTACCTCAAAGTTTATATCCTACGGCCTCCTCAAAGGATAGCTTTTCCTCTTAAGGTCGGTATAGGTGTGTCCGCCATGATGCACCTATCCGGACAATCCCACAATGAGAGGAGAGATAAGCTTATGGGATCCGGAAAGGAAACAAGGGGCGATACCGTTTATCGAGGAATAGCTTGGTCGGCTTTTGCATGCAGCGCCAATACTTCATGCGTTGATGTGAAGGACGACAAGATCCTGCGCATTCGCCCGCTGCATTACGATGATGTTGCGAGTGTCGAAGAGCGCAAGCCGTGGAAGATTGAAGCGCGCGGGAAGGTATTCGAGCCGGGCGAAAAGACGATGATTCCACCTCTGTCCATCAGCTACAAGAAGCGAATCTATTCTAAGAATCGCATTTTGCATCCGATGAAGCGCGTCGACTGGGATCCGAACGGAGAGAGAAATCCACAAAACCGAGGGAAATCGAAGTACGTCCAGATTAGCTGGGATGAAGCCACCCAGATCATCGCAGATGAGATCAAGCGCGTTCACGATGCGTACGGGCCTCTCGCAATCCTCTGCCAGGCGGACGGGCATGGAGAGACCAAAGTCGTCCATGCGCCCCATGGTGCCCAGGCGAACCTTCTCGATCTGTGTGGCGGCTATACGCTACAGTCTCGGCAGCCCGATAGTTGGGAAGGCTGGTATTGGGGCGGCAAGCACATATGGGGCAACGAGCCCGTTGGCATGCAGGTTAACCAGCGCAATCTTTTCAAGGATGTTGCCGAACACGGCGATGCGGTGCTGTACTGGGGGTGCGATCTCGAGACGACGCCGTGGGGTTGGGGCGGCGAGCAGCCGAGCCGTATGGCGTATTTCCTAGAAGAGGTCGGTCTCCGTTCGTTCTTCATATCGCCTGACCTCAACTACACTGGGGCTGCACATAAGGGCAAGTGGATTCCCGTCCTGCCGAATACCGATGCCGCCTTGCAGCTTGCTATCGCCTATGTGTGGCTGACCGAAGGCACGTACTACAAGGAATATATCGAAAGCCACACCATAGGCTTCGACTGGTTCGAGCGCTATGTCCTTGGCGGCGAGGATGGCATTCCCAAGACACCGAAGTGGGCAGAGGGCAAGTGCGGCGTGCCTAGCTACACGATCAAAGCATTCGCTCGTTATTGGGCAAAGCATGCCGTCTCCATCGCCCACGCTGACGGCGGCGGAATGATCCGCTCCCCCTTCTCGGCCGAGCCTGCTCGTCTTGAGGTTGTCCTTATGGCCATGCAGGGCATCGGACGGCCGGGAGTAGGACAGCTCCATCTGATTGAGTTCGGGCAGTTCGGCTTTGACGAGTGGAACCCGATGCCCCGCTCTGAAAAGTACTTCGAGGTGCCTGGCGCATATCACGGCTGGATGGAACTCCTTGACGGGCATCCTTCCTTCATCCCAAAAACTATGATTCCTCAGGCTCTCATGTTGGAAGAGGGGGAGAAGCTGCATTGGCACGGTCACGGTGTTTGCACTGCTCCTCGGCTTGACCAATTCATGCCGTTTGAGTGGCCCCTCGACGGCGAGCCTTATATCCATATGATCATCTCTGATTCGCCCAGCTGGATGACGTGCTGGAATTGCGGCAACGCCATGCAGGACGCTCTGCGGAATCCGCGAATCGAGACATACGTCATGCAGCATCCTTGGTTTGAGAACGATGCCACGTTTGCCGATCTCATCCTTCCTGTAAGTACCATGTTCGAGCAGAAAGACATCGCTGTCGATAACTGGAGCGGTCAGTTCAACATGATGTACATCCAAGACGAATGCATCAAACCTCTTGGAGAATCGAAGTCTGACTGGGAGTGCGCCATTGAAGTCGCTCGGAAACTCGAGAAGTTCGGTGGTGTCTATGAGAATCTCGTTGAGCGCTATACGCAAGGCAAGGACGTCGATGCCTGGATCAAGGCTGGCTTTGAGAGTGCGAATGTCGAGCCAGAGATGATGACGTACGAAGAATTCGCTGAGAAGAAGATGTGCCTTGCCCCTACCGCCGAGGGGTGGGAGGACGACCCCGTGGCGCTGTCCAAATGGTATGAAGATTGGTCTCAGCAGCCCATGCAGACTCCGACGGGGAAGATAGAGATTTACTCGACCGGTCTTGCCAAGTACTTCCCCGATGACAAGACGCGCCCTGTCGTACCTCACTGGATTGAAGAGTCCGAAGACCTCAAAGAGCGCCTTTCCTGTGAGCGCGCTCAGGATTACCCCTTCCTCATGATTACAAACCACCCTCGTTGGCGCGTTCACTCTGAGCATGACGATGTGACCTGGCTACGGGAGATCGAGACGTGCAAGGTCAAAGGTCCCGACGGGTACATGTACGAGCCTGTGTGGCTGAACCCAATCGATGCCGGAAAGCTGGGCATCGCCAATGGTGACGTCGTGAGCGTTTTTAACGAGCGCGGTTCTGTGCTCGGTGGCGCAATCGTCACCGAGCGCACCATGCCCGGCACGGTATATCAAGACCACGGTGCGCGCATCGACGCCATTGTCCGTGGAACCGGAGGTCTTGATCGCGGAGGTGCCAACAACCTCATCTGCCCCTTGGCCACCGCATCGGAAAATACGCTGTCTGAGGCAACCAACGGCTTCCTTGTGAACGTTAGGAAGGTCGATGTGGCCGCCCTTGCCGATGAGTATCCGGAGGCGTTCGATCGAGAGTATGACCCTGCTGATGGCCTGAGGGTCTCAAGCTGGCTGGTTGACCAGCCGACCGAGGCCGATCAAAGATAGGAGCACAAGAAATGAAGGTTTTTGTTTACGACCTAGATAAATGCAATGGCTGTCATAATTGCCAGATCGCCTGCAAAGACGAACATGTGGACAACGAATGGCTCCCATACGCAAAGCCCCAGCCTGATACCGGTCATTTTTGGTGCAAGGTTGAAGAGGAAGTTTGCGGTAAAACGCCCCACGTGCGCGTCAACTATCTTCCCACGCAATGCAACCATTGCGACGAGGCTCCATGCATGAAGAGCAGCGATGCGCTTTACCGGCGCGACGATGGTCTGGTGATCCTTGACCCTGAGAAGTCCAAAGGCCAAAAGGAGATAGTTGATTCGTGCCCCTATGGTGCCATCTACTGGAATGAAGAGCTGCAAATCCCCCAGAAGTGCACGGGCTGCGCCCATCTTCTCGATGACGGGTGGGAGGCTCCTCGGTGCGTAGACGCTTGCTGCACGGGCGCGCTCAGGTTCGGGGAAGAGGCGGACTTTGCTGACGAGCTGAAGGACGCCGTCGTCTTGCGGCCTGAGCTGGGCACCTCGCCGCGCGTCTATTACTTGAACAAACCGAAGCGCTTTGTTGCAGCCACCGTTGTAGACATCGACGCGGACGAGGTTGTCGAGGGTGCAGAGGTTCTTTTGCAGCGGACGAGCGACGATGCGGTCGTGCTGACGGGCCAAACCGACGAGTTTGGAGATGTCTGGCTTGAGAACATCGACCCTGACTCATACAGACTGTGGATGAAAAAGGATGGATATCTTGATCAATCGATCGACGTCGATCTCACCGCAAAGGATCAAGCATACCCGGAATTGCAGTTCTTCAAGGCCCCTACCCGAGCCTGACTCACTCAAGACGCGCAAGCACATGATTTTGGGAGATGACAATGGATACAACTCAAGATATAAAACAAACACCCAAGAAGGAAAAGCTGGAACGCGGTAACGGCATGAACCAGTTGCCAAAGACGCCTCATCTTTTGGCGTTTGGTCTGCAGCATGCACTCATCATACTCTTTCAAACACTTCCTGCTCCTTTGCTCATTTCGGCAGGCGTTGGATTAGATGCCGTGCAAACGGCATTGCTGGTGGCGTCTGCGTTGTTTGTAAGCGGCATCTGCACCTTCATCCAAAGCTTTGGGCTCGGTCCGATAGGCGCAAAGATTCCGATGGTCATGGTCGGCAGCTTCGTCTTCATCGCGCCGGCTGCGCTGATCATTCCACAATCTGGGTTCGGCGGGTATATGGGAGCCTGCATCGTTGCGGCAATCGTATGCGGAGTGATATTCGTCTTGTTCTCAGGATGGCTCAAGGTTATCTTTCCTTCTTTCATTTCTGGAGCGGTTCTGCTCGTCTTGGGCACGGGACTCATTGGCAACGCGCTTAACAACTGCGCTGGCGGGGCGGGCGTCGAAAATTATGGCGACCCCATGTTCCTTGCTCTTGCAGGCATCACATTCCTGATAACACTTGTACTTAGCGTCTTCGGTAAAGGATTCATCCAGGGTGCGGCTCCTCTTATCGCATTGGTCATTGGCTTCATAATCAGCATCTGTCTTGGAATGGTCGACTTCTCCTCCGTTGAAGAGGCTGCTTGGTTCGGCGTGCCTCAGCCTCTTGCTTGGGGAATATCGTTCCCGATAGATGCCTGCCTTGTTATGACCCTCGTCGCCGTCTGTGGCGTAGTCGAGATTCTCGGCACGACGTCCGCTACCGTGGATACGGCGGCAAGCAGGCCCGCAACCCTTGAGGAGACGCGAAAAACGGTTCTAACGCAGGCCGTTACAAGCGTCTTCGCAGGTATCTTCAACGCCGTCCCGACCATTTCCGGCTCTGCGAATATCGGCCTTATGGGCATCACCAAAGTGTTCTCGCGTTATGCGGTCGCATGCGCAGGCGTGATCGTTCTCGTCATGGGCCTTTGCCCGAAGTTTGCGGCTGTGTTCTCCGTCATTCCCAATCCGGTGTTCGGTGGAGCCGTATTGATGATGTTCGGCACTATTCTTGTAAACGGAATGAAAATCATCATGGAAAGCGAGCAGACGGGACGCACTCAAACGATCCTTGCCGTGGCGCTTGCAGTCGGAATCGGATTCAACTCGTTCCCTGACGCTTTGGCGCAGTTCCCGTTCTGGGTTTCCACGATGCTGTGCGGCGTACCTGGTACCGCCTTCGTTGCGGTCATCCTCAACGTGATCCTTCCTGGCCGCAACCTCAAAAAGCAGTCGCTCGAAGATCAGGGTGAGAAGCCGCGCGAGGACGAGCGCAAGGCCCTTGGCAACGAGACGACCGAAGAGAACCTCATGGGCGTCGAGGTGGATGTCAGCAATCTTGAGGCGCCCAAGGCGGGTGAGACCGTTTCACCCATCGACTTCGAGGCGGCAAAACGCCCTGACAATGAGAAGCGTTGATCGACGAATTGCCCACAAGAGCGCGGAGAGGTGCACGCATGAAAGCTGATGGATACAAGATAAACGACAAGCCGCCGGTCAAAGAGCTGATTCCTTTTGGTATCCAGCACTCGCTCCTGATAGCATTCCAAGCCCTGCCATACCCTCTTTTGGTTGCGGCGGGGCTTGGGTTCGACCCGGTTCAGACTGCGATCTTGGTGTCGTGTGCCTTCTTCGTTTCCGGGTTGTCTACTATTTTGCAGACGATGGGAATCGGGCCCGTTGGCGGCAAGGTGCCCATAGCAATGACCGTGAGCGTCGTGTTCGTTTCGCCAGCGCTCCTTATCGCTCCACAAGTCGGATACGCTGGCTATGTCGGGGCATGCCTGGTCGGAAGCCTCATATGCGGTCTCGTTTTCTTTGCCTTCTCTGACAAGCTGAGAGTGATTTTTCCTCCGTTCGTCTCTGGGTCGGTCGTCTTCGTTTTAGGTGCGACCTTGATCGGTGTGGCGCTTGGATACTGTGCTGGCGGCAGCGGAAGCGTTGATTATGGGGACCCGTCGAACTTTATCTTATCCGGCGTGACCTTGGTTGCCGTGCTGGCATTCCATGTTCTTGGGAAAGGCTTTCTGCATGGCGCAGCACCCTTGCTGGGACTCTGCATCGGTTTCATCGTGGCAGTGCTCATGGGAAAGGTTGATTTCACTCCTGTGGCAGAGGCAGCTTGGTTCGGCTTTCCTCAGCCGCTCTACTGGGGAATCGAGTTTCCCTTGGATGCATGTCTCACGATCGGGTTTCTAGCGATCTGCGGCGTAGCAGAATTGCTCGGCGATGTTTCGGCCACGACGAAGATCGCAGCAAACAGGATGCCGACAAAAAGAGAGACGCGCGGCGTTATCTTCACTCAGGCGATAACAAGCGCCATTTCCGGGGTCTTCAATTGTGGACCTACCATATCTGCGAGCGCAGATGTCGGGCTTCTCGGTTTCACGAAGGTTTGCAGCCGATATGTTGTCGCTGTTGCGGGCTCCATCATGGTGCTCGCGGGCATCTGCCCGAAGATAAGCACTCTTTGTTCCGTGATCCCCACAGCCGTCTTTGGCGGAGCGGTCCTCCTTATGTTCGGCGTTATCCTCGTCAATGGCATTAAGATCATCATGGAATCGAGGCCGGATGAGAGGGTAGCGACCATCGTTGCCGTTTCCACGGCGATAGGGCTTGGGTTTAACGCATTCCCTGACGCCTTGGCGCAGTTTCCATTTTGGGTGTCGATGTTTCTGTGTGGCATACCGGGAACGGCTTTTTCTGCCGTGATCTTGAACCTGCTTCTTCCTGGCAGAAAAGGCTCGATGCAGTGGGAAGACGGTATCGAAGACATTGCAGGGCAGATTGCTTCTGTAGATGAAAGTCTTGTTGGAACGGATAGTCACGCTAAATAGCTGCTTTATGTGAATCAAATCTTGGTTCTGCCTTCTTTCTCTGTGGCGACGTCTCGCTTCTACCCCCTAGGAGACGTCGCCTTTCTTTGCTCTTGAGCGTCATCTACACCGGCGCATTAGGCTTGGGCCACTAAGAAAATCGATCCTATTCGCTCATTACTGATATGACTCGGATTTATGGAAAACGGACTGAAGTTAAAGGCTCTGCGGTAAATTACTTCGTGTCTATTCGAGTTGATAAGCTAAATCAGATTGAGATTCGCGTTACGGAAGAGATATTTAATGCTCTGGATGAGCTTCAGAGCGAACTTTGGAGACTCGAAAGGAAAGAGTCTAGACGCTGTGCTCATTTTGAAAGTCTTAAAGACTGTCACATACCCCATGCTTATCGTGCCATGAGCCCTGAAGACGTTTGCGAAGGGTATCGCATGGCGCCTGGTACGAGCGAGTCGCCCGTGGTGATGTCGATCTTCACGATGGTGCGGATCTTGCCGAGCCTCACACCGATGTGCGCCCTGAATCCCGGGTACTCGTCTTCCTCTCTGATGTCCTCGATGTGGTCGGGCGAGTACTCGATCCCGTCGTCAGCCGCCATGGCGCATACATCTTCTATCATCGACTTGACGGCATCCTCGCTCATCGGCATTCCGACAACGGTGGCATCCATGTCCATGGTGGTGCGCTGGGCGATGCCCGCCATGGATGCGATGAGCATGCCTCCTTTGAGGACCACCTTATCGACGTAGGCGCTTTTCGCAATCCGTGCGAGGAAGCGCTCCAACAGGTGCATCTGGAGGACCGCCTGCGGGGATACTCCCGTCTTCTTGGCGAGGTTCTTCGCACGGTCCCTCAGGCTGGCATCGTTCATGGGGCTCATAGCAGGACCTCCGCGTATCTTTGCAGGTCGCGCTCCACTCCGAGCGCCCGGGCGTACTCGGAGAGCTTCGCGAGGTCCTTGTCAGGTAACCTGAAGTATCCCTCGATCGCGCTTTTGAGTATCTGTATATCTATATCGTTCTTGCTCCTCGCGATTATCGCGTCGCAGACGCACCTCTCTTTGTCGTAGGCCCTCACGGGTGCGCCGGACATGCCCGTTATGTACTCGATCCCGATGGGGTAGGCACCGGCGTTGGCGCGATAGACGATGGCGGATGGGTGCGCCGCCGCGAAGCTTGTCACGCTATAGGCGCTCGGGAACGTCACGTCGAGGGCGAGGGGGAAGCGATCGGAGAGCCCGTGCAGGTAGAGGGCGCTCGCGTGGGAGATGACGGCCCGCCCCCAGCGCGACGTGACGGTCTCGAAGTCATCGACCAGCACGTCGGGGAGCGCGTACACCCCGCGGGTCTCGCGGTTGATCGCCCCGCTTTCCGCAAGGCTTGCGATGAGCCCCGCGCTGAAGCCGGCGGCTCTTAGCTCGCTCTGCCTTGCGATGCCCCCCTTCGATTTGAGGAGTTCTATCAGCTCGTCAGTGCGCGTCACCCGTTCTCCTCTATAGACGTCTATGCAGAAATATATCAATATTCTAGCACGAACGTCTATTGAGCGAATGTTCGATTGAAAATTTCAGCCGAGACCTTCCCTCAGCGCCCGCTCCTAGTCCGTCCATATAGGGAGGCAGGCGCCTCCCCGCGAACCTTGAGAATCCCATACCCGCCGCACCCTGGCAAGGCCAAGAGCGTGCCACGCGATGAGGGGCCTCGTGGGCCGGTGGGAGCCGCCGTCAAGGTGGCGCTGCGCGGAGGGGATGCCCCGTTCCGGACGAACTGGCTCGGGGCGGCTCCTCCCGCACATAGGAGATCGGAAAACTCGGGGAGAGACTCTGTATGGAAGTCCGCTTTGGGAGAAGCCCTACCTGACCCTTGAAGAGGCAGCGGCTTTCTTCCATATCGGCATCCATCGGCTGAGGGAATTGTCGAATGCGGATGACTGCGACTTCGTTGTGTGGATTGGGAGCAAGCGCCTCTTCAAGCAGATTGATGTGAACCACACGCTTGTGTACTACAACACCGGAGGATACGGCTGCAAAGGCGGCTCGATGTATGCGATCAATGACACCAAGACGCCAGCGGGAATGCGGATCCTCCCGATGCTCGATGATGTGGAGGACTTGCTCGACGAGGAGATCGAGCGCCAGCGAGCCGATCATATCCGCTCGCGTATGGTGATAGACGGCTACCGGGACTTCGTGTTCCTCAACCGATTCGGTGATGTGCTGAACGAGGGAACCCTCAACAAGGCTCTGAAACGAATCATACGCGACTGCAACTTCGAGCAGATGGAGAAGGGCGGCGATCTGCTCCTGCCGAATTTCAGCTGCCATTGGCTGCGCCACACGTTCTCGACAAGGATGGTGGAAAGCGGCCTCCACGACAAGGCGCGAATGTATCTGATGGGACACGAGAGCCTTGACACCACTGATACGATTTACACCGATGCGCAGCCCGAGTTTCTCAGGCGCGAGATGCTGAAGATGGCCGCCTAGCAAGACGATCTCGCTGATTGAGCTTACGGCAACTTACGGTAGGTTTACGGTAAAATGGCTCAAGTTGCGTGACATTTTCAGAAGGGTCGTGTAACGGTGCAAGAAGAAAGCCCAGTTCAAGAAGGTTTACGGAAGGACGGCGAAGGTCAACAGAACGACGTCCAACTTATCCCGCACATGCGCGAAGAGGCATAAATAAACACCCTATTAACTGGTAACTCTTTTTCGCGGAAACCGCAAATCTTACGGATTTACGGCAAAAGCCTTTATGGTTGGGGTTATAGGACGCTCATTCCGTCATATAACCCCAGGGCATCTTGTAAAGCCGCATATTGCGATTGGAAAAGTGCAGCTTGCCCAAACGGTCGATGTTATTCCGGCCAAATGACCGAATTTATGTCGTCCAAATGACCGATGTTATTGTTGCCAAATGACCGAAGTTATTCTAAACTCCCTGGTAAAGGGAGGGTTTTATGCAAAAGTATTACCCACGCGTTATGGATTCAATTCTCGACTTCGGCCTTCGTGCATCGGGTGCCGTTCTCATCCGCGGACCGAAATGGTGCGGTAAATCGACTACGGCCGAGCAGAAGGCGGCAAGCGTCGTTTTCATGCAGGATCGCGAAACGAGCGCTCAAAACATCGAGTTGGCAAAGAATGCTCCGCCTCTTTTGCTTGACGGACCTGCCCCTCGTCTCATTGATGAGTGGCAAGTGGTTCCTTCGCTCTGGGATCAGGTTCGCTACGAAGTCGACAAGCGTGGGGAGAACGGCCAGTTCATACTCACGGGCTCAGCCACGCCTCTGGATGAGCCCGAGGGTGTAGGCTCCAGCCTTTACGAACATAGCGGAATAGGACGCATCAATCCCCTTACCATGCGCACGATGTCCCTCTTCGAATCGCAGGATGGGACGGGGGCCATATCGCTTTCTGCGCTGTTCGAGGAAAGGGATATCGAGCCGTCCCAATGCGGCCTGACATTAAAAGACTATGCCTACCTTGTCTGTAGAGGAGGATGGCCTCGAGCGGTTGGGCTTGACCATGATGTGGCGCTTGAACAGCCCTATGTTTTCTACAACGGTCTTGTCAACGACGACATAAACCGTGTTTTCAAGCGCGCGAAGAACCCGGAGCGCATCAAGCGCTTCATGCGGTCCTATGCACGGGCCGTGTCCACTGAGACCTCGATTGCCGAAATCCGAAAGGACATGGCGGCGAATGATGAATCCGTCTTAAGCGATGAAACTATAGCTCTCTATATCGCGGCCATGGAGAAGCTGTTCGTCATAGAGAACCTTCCTGCATGGAACCCCAACCTGCGTTCGAAAACCGCTGTGAGGTCGTCGGATACGAAGCACTTCGTCGACCCTTCCATCGCGACGGCCGCCCTAGGTCTCGGCCCCGAGGACCTTCTTAACGATCTTGAGACCTTCGGTCTTCTTTTCGAGTCCCTTTGCGTGCGTGATCTTCGCATTTATGCCGAAAGCCTTAAGGGTCAGGTCTATCACTATCGTGATAAGAAGGGGCGCGAGGTCGATGCGGTAATACACTTGCGCAACGGAAACTGGGCCGCTGTCGAGGTGAAGCTTGCGAACCAGGAGAGGATCGAGGAAGCGGCGGGAAACCTCATAAAGCTCGTCGCCGACATTGACACTGAAAAGATGAAGGCGCCCAGCTTCCTCGCAGTCGTGACGGCAACGCCTTACGCCTATCGGCGGGAAGACGGTGTATACGTGGTGCCGTTGGGGTGCATGCGACCGTAGGTTCTGAAATGTGACAGGGTGCGCGCCATTTGTTTCGTTTCTGCATGCACGAAAGTGCGTGAAGCGGACAATTCTTCAGGCTATGCGTCAAGCTTCGGAACGTACTTGTCGTCGTAGGCGAAATCCACGTAATAACGGTTGTCGATAGGCAGCGTATCGAAAATCTCCTTGCCGCGCTCGATGTACTTCTTGATGGTCTCGTCGTCCATCCCCAGCTGGCGCATGAAGAACCTGATACCGAACTCGGCTGACTCTTCGTACGTGTAGTCGAACTCCGAATGCTCCATGGCGTTCAGGATGCCGTCTGACATTCCAACCTGGGTCGAGACGATCAGGGCGAGTTCCTTATCGTCGATGTCGATCCCCTGGTCTTCCATCACGCATTGATAGAAATAGCGGATGGCTTCGATGGAGGAGGCGGTCGGAAGCTTGTCGGCCGAGAGGTCAAGGAGGAAGCGGCGTATGTTCTCGTCCTCGTAGATTCGCTTCCACATGTGGTAGTTCTCGATCACCATCAGTTCGGTCTTGGAATAGCGGTCGCCGCACATCTTCTCTATGTACGTCTTGTTCTCGCGCTCGTATTCGGCGTCTATGATTGCAGCCAGCTCGCGCTTGCTGCCGAAGTGGTAGGTGATCGTTCCGGGAGGGATGTCTGCAGCCTTGCAGATGTCTTCATAGGTGGTGTTTTCGTAACCGTTGCGGTAGAAGAGCTTCTTGCAGGTGTCCAGGATCAGCTTCTTCTTCTTCTCGCCGGCGCTCATCTTGACCATCGTCGACTCCGATCGAATCAATTCAACGATCCAATTATCGCCGAATATGTTTCCTTTTCAATCGAATCGCGAGGAAAGGCAAGCTAGGCGCAAGATTCGAAGTGAGTGTGCTCAAAATCTGAAAATCATCAAAAATTATCTTGACGAAATCCGCACACAAAGAATATTCTTTCATTACCGAATTTGAGTGCACTCAAAAAAGAAATGCACTCAAGAGAGAGGAGGCCATGTATGGCCGTTCTAGCAAGCGTCGCGATGGACCCCGTTCGCGACAAGGAGGCGAACAAGGCGAAGATGACCCGCTTCGTGAACGAGGCGGCGGCCCAGGGAGCGGATTTCATCCTGTTCCCCGAGTTGGCGTTGGGGGGCCTTCCGGAGAACCCGATGTTCATCTTCAACCCCAACGACGCCTTCTATCAGCACGAAGTTGCCGAGGTCGTGCCCGACGGCCCTTCCACGCAGTACTTCATCAACCTGGCGAAGGAGAAGGACATCTACATCGCCTGGGGCATGACCGAGCAGGATCCCGACGATTTCGACATCATCTATAACTCGCTGGTCCTGGTCGGCCCCGAGGGATTCGTGGGAAAGTACCGCAAGGTGCACCTTCCTCTGACCGAGCGGATCATGATGTATCCGGGCGATGGCGATTACCCGGTGTTCGAGACCCGTTTCGGCAAGGTCGGCCTCATGATCTGCTTCGACAAGGCGTATCCCGAAGTCGCGCGCAGCCTTGCCCTCAAAGGCGCGGAAATCCTTCTGTGCCCGACAGCGTGGCCTTCCATCGAGCCCAGCGAGGACGACAACGATTTCAAGGCGGGCAACGTGTTCAGCTTCGCCCGGGCCCTCGAGAACATGTGCTTCTTCATCGACTCCTGCGTGAGTGGGCAGTATGAGATGGGCCACAGCCGCATCATCGGGCCCAACCCTATGCAAATCTGCGCCACCACCGGGTTCGAGGAAGGCATGGCCATTGCCGACGTTGACGTTCATGGCGAGATCTTCAAGGCACGTCTGGCTTCCATGGCCGGTTCGGACCTGCTGAAGGACCGCAAGCCTGCCACCTACGGCGACTTGGTCAAGGCGAACAAGCGCAATCCAATCTCTGGGGACGTTGGGCAGTTCGAGCCGACTGCGTAGCGTGGAGCAAGCCAGAAAGCTTGCCTGCTTTTCGATATCCGATGGGGCTGCCGGCATGACATCGCCTGGTAACGAACATGCCGACAGCATGATTCCGGGGTCGAAGACCCTGGAGACATTTTAAAGAAGGAGCGTTCTCCATGAATCCATTCAAAGGTCCTGGCGGTTACGGTCGCATCGTCAACGGCGTCATGAACATCGTCATGTGCGCCATCCTGTCCCTATACGTTCTGTGGACGGTTCAAAACATCCCCGGCAACGAGGCGCTTCCGATATTGACGCCCATAGGGTTCTTCGTCTCGTTCGTCACTAGCTTCTGCGTGGGCGAGTTCGTCGGCGACCACGTTCCAGCGCTTGCGTGGGGACAGAAGCTTGCCGATGCCATGCATGTGAAAAATCGCATCGGGCGTCATTTCATCAGCGTGCTCATCCTCGCTATCGTCATGATAGGCTGCATCAGCTTCATCTGCACCTGGATCAACAACATCCAGCAGGTTGGATGGGATGGAACCGTCGCCGCATGGTGGATGGTGTTTCCCTTCCTGCTGGTGAGCGGCTACATCGTCGAGCTCATCATGCTTCCCATAGCAATGAAGATGGCGGCCGCAATCAGCGGCTTCGACCCGAACAACCTTCCTGCGCCTGAAGGTGACGTGAACGCCGAGATGCCTGTGGAGCCTGGCGTTTAGCAACACATTCACTCCCTAGATAGATGATGCCCGCTTTGATGCGGGCATCATCATGTACAAGGACGAGGGGATCGAACAATGACTGCATCAGCGAGCATTTCGAAAGTCGAAAAAACACAAGCCAGACCAGGCCGCATCATAGCCATGCTGCTCGCCTTCGTCGCCGGCGCCTCGTACGGTGTCGCAGGCGCGGTCAGCCGCCTTGTTGCGCAGCAGGGATTCACGGTCAGCCAGATTGTGGTGGCCCAAACCTGGTCTGCGGTCATCATGCTGGGAATTTTTGTGCTGGCAAAGTTTCGACCGCACATGAAGGCGAAGGAAATCTTGCAGCTCATGGGGGTTGGATGCCTGCTGATTCTGTCCGGATACTGCTACTACACGGCGATAAGCATGCTTACCGTGGGAACCGCTGTGGCGATACAGTTCCAGTACGTGTGGATCGTCGTGGTGATTGCGGCCATCGTGGACCGAAAGCGGCCTACCAAGTGGGTGGTGCTCTCGTCAGTGCTCATTGTCTTCGGGACCTTGTTCGCCAGCGGGATGGCAGGCGAGGTCATCGACAACGGCGGCCTTCGCATGAATCCCGTCGGGCTGTTGGTGGCCGCCTGCTGCGCCATGAGCTACAGCTTGTTCATCTTCCTCAACGGCAAGGTGGCGGTGGAGCATCACCCCGTGACGCGCTCGTTTTTCATGATGGCAGGGGGCGTCATCCTGGCTTCCGTGCTGTGTCCTGGTTTCTATCTTGGCGAGTGCGACGTGGTTGCGATAATCCCGGGCGGCATAGTGATGGGGCTCATATCTTCCGTCGCTCCGTGCATCTGCCTTGCGGCTTCGTCTTCGAAGCTGCCTGGAAGCCTCGTGGCGATTCTGACCTCTTCGGAGCTTCCGTTCGCCGTTCTCGCCGGATTCCTCATGTTCGGAGAGGCCGTCACGCCCCTGGTGTCTTTCGGGGTGGTGCTCATCCTGTGTGCAATCGTGCTTTCCGAGATGGGGTCGTTCGCCAAAAGGAGGCGTCCGGCTTAAAGGTTAGGCCTCAAGCCCATTACTTCATACGAGCGAAGAGGCATAGGCATCGCGTTCCAGCCTCGTTCTTGTTGACCAACCTCCACACGCGGTCAAGCCGCTAAGGGTATACAATGCTTATGCTTTTGTTTTATGAAGCATGAAGCGTGCAGCGAATCGGGCGGACGTTAGGCGTGGGCGTATGGACAGCAAGGACATCAACGACGAGCTTTCGATATTCGACTCGACGCAGGTGAACGTGATGGGCCTTCTCGACGAGATGCCCGGAGGGTTCTTCATCTACCACGCCGACGGCGACGAGAGGCTGATATACGCCAACGACGCATGCCTGCGCATCTTCGGGTGCGAAACGCTCGACCAGTTCAAAAGCCTCACCGGGTTCACCTTCCCGGGGATGGTGCACCCCGACGACCTTGGCTCCATAGAGGAATCCATCGCGCGCCAGATACGCAACGACAAGCACAAGATGGACTACGTCGAGTACCGCATCAACACGCTCGACGGGTCGGTGCGGTGGATACAGGACTACGGCCATTACGTGTCCACCGAGTCGGGCGACTTCTTCTACGTGTTCATAAACGACGCGACCGAGCGGCTTCGCGAGCGCATGGAGCAGCTCGAATGCATGAACAAGGACCTCGCCGAGGCCTTCAAGCGCGAGCGCGAGCACAAGGACATGCTTCGCAAGGCCCTGCAGCAGGCGAACGTGGCGAACGTCGCCAAGACGACGTTCCTCAACAACATGAGCCACAACATCCGCACGCTGCTCAATGCCATTGCCGGATACTCCCACATGATCTTCGGACATGCGAAGAAGGCCGACCTTGTGAGGGAGTACTCGCAGCACATCGTGGAGGCCAGCGACCAGCTTCTCGAGGTCGTCGCCGAAACGCTCGAGGTAAGCCGGCTGGAGTCGGGAAGCTCGCAGCTGGTCGAAGAGGAATGCAGCCTGCCCGAGATCGTTGCCAACATAAAGGCCGCGTTCGTGCAGCGCGCCGTGGAAGAAGGCAAGGACCTTGCCGTAGAGGTCCACGCCCCCGACGATTCCCCGATAATCGCAGACGTCCACTGCATCAACCAGATCGTCACCCAGCTGATGGACAACGCCTTCAAGTACACGTCCGAGGGCGACGTGATAAGGCTGCTCGTCGAAGAGGCGGACGACGCTTCGACCGGCCATGCCAAGGTCAAGATCCTGCTGTCCGACTCAGGCATTGGCATGTCGCCCGACTTCATCGAGCACATGTTCGAGCCGTTCGAACGCAGCGGGAACACCACCGACACCGGAATCATCGGAACCGGGCTCGGGCTGACCATAGTCAAATACATCGTCGACATGCTGTCTGGCAGCATCGACGTGTCCAGCAAGGAAGGGGAGGGCACCACGATAAAGGTGGTGCTGACCCTGAAGCTGGCGTCGAAGTGCGACGTTGCCGGGCATGCTCCGAAGAGGCATGGAGGCCGCTACAAGGTGCTGGTGGCGGAAGACAACGCGCTGAACCGCGAGATCATCACCTGCCTGCTCGAGGACTGCGGGCACCAGGTCAGTTCGGTGGTGAACGGCAAGGAGGCGGTGGAGGCGGTCGCGTCCAGTGCCCCGGGGGACTTCGACGTGGTGCTCATGGACATCCAGATGCCCGTGCTGAACGGCTACGACGCAACGTCGCGCATCCGCCGGCTGAAGGACGACAGGCTTGCCAGCATCCCCATCATAGCCGTGACGTCCGACGCGTTCCCCGAGGACAGGAAGCGCTCCTTCAGCTGCGGCATGAACGAGCACATCCCCAAGCCCATCAACATCGACGTGCTGAACGCCGCGATGGACTCGGTGGTGTAGCGCGAGGAATCGACCCGACCCCATTGTTGCGCAGGCGAAAGGCGGCTGCTTTATGCGGGCGCCTTTCTCTATAGTGCGCCATTGGAACGCATCCAATGGCGCACTCGGTGCGATTTTACTGTATGCCTGGAATGCTTGGGATGGTGGCGAAGCCCTGCTCCAGCTCCTCGTCGGAAGGCACGTGGTCGACCATCTCGCCGTTGCGGTGCGCGTCGTAGGCGAACATGTCGAAGTAGCCCGTGCCGGTCAGCCCGAACAGGATCGTCTTCGCCTCGCCGGTCTCGGCGCACTTCTTCGCCTCGTTCATGGCCGCCAGTATGGCGTGCGCGCTTTCCGGCGCGGGCAGGATGGTCTCCAGCCGCGCGAACTCCTCGGCCGCCTCGAACACGTCGGTCTGTTTCACCGCGACGGCCTCCATGTAGCCGTCGTGCTTCAGCTTCGACACGATGGGGCTCATTCCGTGGTAGCGAAGGCCGCCGGCGTGGTCGGGCGAGGGCAGGAAGCCGTTGCCCAGCGTGTACATCTTCACAAGCGGGCAGGTTTGGCCGGTGTCGGCGTAGTCGTAGGCGTAGCGGCCGCGCGTCAGGCTGGGGCAGCTGGCCGGCTCCACGGCGATGAAGCGCGTGTCGGGCTTGTTGCCCTTCAGCTTCTCGCGCATGAACGGCGCGATCAGGCCGCCCAGGTTCGATCCGCCGCCGGCGCACCCGATGACGATGTCGGGGTATTCGCCAAGCTCCTCGAAGGCGGCGTAGCTTTCAAGCCCGATGATCGACTGGTGCAGCACCACCTGGTTCAGCACGCTTCCAAGCTGGTAGCGGCCCTTGTTCTGGGGAACGTTCATCGCGCGTTCCACCGCCTCCGATATGGCGGTTCCCAGCGAGCCCGTTGAGTCGGGGTGCTCGGCCAGCATCTTCTTGCCGATCTCGGTGGTGTCGGACGGCGAGGGGGTGATGGTGGCGTTGAACGTGCGCATGATCGATCGGCGGAACGGCTTCTGCTCGTACGAGCACTTCACCATGAACACGTCCAGGTCGACGTCGTAGTGGTCGGCGGCCTCAGCCAGCGCGGTGCCCCACTGTCCGGCGCCCGTCTCGGTGGTGATCTTGTCCAGCCCCTGCTGCTTGGCGTAGTACGCCTGCGCCAGCGCCGAGTTCAGCTTGTGCGAGCCCGAGGTGTTGTTGCCCTCGAACTTGTAGTAGATCTTGGCGGGCGTGTTCAGGAAGCGTTCGAGGTTGTAGGCGCGGCACAGCGGCGACGGGCGGTACACCTTGTACATCTCCTGCACGCCCTCGGGGATGTCGAAGTAGGCCGTCTCGTCGTCCAGTTCCTGCCTCACAAGCTCGTCGCAGAAGACGGGCGAGATGTCGTCGAAGGTTGCCACCTGGCCGTTGGGTAGGCGCATGGGCTCGGGGGGTTCGGGCATGTCGGCGCGGATGTTGTACCACTGCGTGGGGATCTGCTCCTCTCGCAGGTACAGCCTGTAGGGGGCTGCGGACGTTCCCGTCCCGTCCTTCGCGGCGCCTTGCTTCGTCTCTTCCTTGAGTCCTTCGGCCATGGTGTTCTCCTTTCGTCGGCCGTTTCTTTCCCATGCAATAAAAAGACCCCCGTTACCGAGGGTCTCAAGATGCGCATGAGTATGAGTTTCGATAACCCGGTCCGGTATTTGGTTTTAACGCCACCACTTTCCACCAAGCACCGTGGTGCTTGGGATGCAGAAATCTATGCGAGCGGCGGTGTTCAAGCCAATGCCTTTCCTTGGGTTGCGTGGAAGTATAGCACAAAAAACCTACTGCCTGGTGTTGGGCTGCTGGTTGCGCCTGCCTTCCTTCGGGCGGATGAAGAAGGCGCAAACCAGCATCACGATGGAAAGCGGAACCATCGTCACCAGCGCTGCCTCCAGGTAGCTCATGCCGCCGTCTAGCAGCATGCCGTACACGGGCGAGAAGCAGTTGCCGACGCACTGCGAGAACTGCAGCACCGACATGCCCATGGTGGCCGCCATGGCCGACTGGAACATGATGGTGGGGGCCAGCGGGCGAAGGCCGCCCCCGCCGAGGCCGGCGCAGAGGCCCATAAGCACGACGCCGGTCCACAGCAGGATTTCGTTCCCCGACTGGAACAGCATGTAGAAAGTGACCATGTACAGAACCGCAACCAGCATGGGGATGATGCGCTTCATGTTGCCCGGAAGCTTCTGCATGATGGCGCCGCCCACGGGGTTTGACACGAGCCCTATGCCCGTGACCACGGCCAGCGCGCCTCCTGCCGCGGCCTCGGTCCAGCCGTAGCCGGCCGGGGCGTCAGACTGCAGGAAGGTGGGAAGGTACGTGTTCACGATGCCGGTCTGCCCTGCGATGAATATCGCGAACACTATGCCCAGCATCCATATCTTGTAGTTCTTCAGCAGCTTCATGCATTCTCCGAAGCTGCCTTCCACGTTGTAGCTGGTCCCTTCGCCCTCGGGCACCTTGTAGAACACCCAGAAGAGCACCAGCGCCGCCGCCGCGAACGCGATTACGAACCAGAAGACGCCCTGCCACCCGGCCGTGGCCGCGATCTGCGGGCACACGATGGAGTCAAGCGTGATAGAAAGGGGCACCCAGCAGCACCAAAGGCCCAGGGCGAAACCACGCGTCTTCTCGGGAAACCACAGGGTTATGAGCGTCGGGGCCGCCACGCCCACCAGGCCTATGCCCGTGCCTTCCACGAACCGGCCGATCATCAGCGTGGCCACGTTGTCGCCGCCAAGCACTTCCACGAGGCCGCCCACGATGACCCCCAGCGCCGAAAGCGCAATCGTGTTCCGCAGGCCTATCCTGCGGCATATGAACGCCGCGGGGAACGCCAGCAGGATGCCGATCAGCGACACCAGCGTCATGAGCCATCCGAATCCGGCCGCGTCTAGCCCGAAGCATCCTTCGGGGCTGATGCCCGGTATGTAGATGAAGTAGGTGGGGATTGAAACCAGTTTGAACTGCGCGAGCGGCGCGGCGAAGCTTATCAAGAACGTGACGACCCATATCACCCAGGCGTAGGCCGGCGTCTTCTGCGGCGGGTTCTGGTGGTGTATGGGGGAGTCTGCGACTGCGCGCGCCTTGTCCTCTGCGATGGCTTGGGCGGTCATGTGGAACCTTTCTCTCAGTTTCTTGGATACAGGTTGTTCGCCGGCGTTGCGGGCCGGGCCCTTTACTGGCTAGTCGAGCTCCAGCAGCCTCTTCACCTCTTCGAGCTCGCCGATGATGAACTCGTCAAGAGAATGCGCCGCGTCGTCGCCGTGCTCGGAGTTCATGTTCTTGACAAGCTTGATGACGTTGTCGATGCGGACCACTGCCGACATCTCGTTGTAGCTCGTGTTCATTCGTTCCTCCTAATGCGGGCCTTCTTCGTGTCAACCGGCTGCATTCGAAGCTATCGGAAGGCGCGGATCGCGCGTCAGGCGGCGGTTCCGAAAAACGGGAACTTGGCGATAGGCGAGTATTAGACGCCAGTTCGAAGGCTCATACCAACGTATTGAAACAACGCGGCTCATACCTCCGGATAGCGGGTATGAAGCGCCTTGGGGATATAAATGCAACCAGTTTCCAACCACGCGCCTGACGTCGGAAGGGCGGCGCGCGGCTGGGGCGGCCGAGGAAGACACTCGGACGCCGGCTTTGCATGACCGGCTTTGAGGGCATATGGAGAAACGGTTCGAAGCAAGGCCTTTGCCGCATGGCGATAACGCCGTGCGACGAGAAGGAGGGAGTGGAGATGGCAGAAGACGTTCTGACCAAAGACCGAAACGACATCGGCACCACCAAAGAGGAGAACCAGTTCAACTTCGGCGCTGGCGAGCGCCCGGAGATGCAGGACTGGAAGCATCCCGGCGAGTGGCAGTACATGGAGGACGGGATGCTTGTCACCCGCACGTCCGTGTGGTCTGCGCCGGGTTGCCACGAGGGATGCGGGGTGCTGGTGTACTCCGACCCCGAGACCGGGCGCTTCATCAAGTGCGAAGGCGACCCGGACGACCCCTACAACCGGGGTGCCCTTTGCCCGCGCTGCCTTGCCTTCAAGCAGGTGGAGTTCCATCCGGACCGCATTCTCTACCCGATGAAGCGCATCGGCGAGAGGGGCGAGAACAAGTGGGAGCGAATCAGCTGGGACGAGGCGCTGGAGACGTGCTACAAGGAGTTCCGCCGCATCGCGATGACCTACGGCGGCGACAGCATCCACTGCCTGCGCGGCACCGCCCGCGACAACCAGTGGCAAGTTGGCCGCATGGCGAACACCATGGGAAGCCCCAACGAGTACGGATTCCTTTCGGGCACGGCTTGCTACCTGCCCCGCCTGTCGCTGATGATCATGACCTACGGCGGCATGCTGATCGCCGACTTCTCGCAGTTCAGCGCCCTGCGCTACGACGACCCAGAGTGGCAGTGCCCCGAGTGCACAATCGTCTGGGGATGCAATCCCACGATCTCGAACCCCGACTTCTTCATGGGCCACTGGGTGACCGACGCCATGAAGCTGGGATGCAAGCTGATCTCGGTGGAGCCTCGCGTGACGTGGCTGGCCGCGCATGCCGACATCCACCTGCAGCTGCGCCCCGGCACCGACACGGCTCTGGCGCTGGGCATGATCAAGGTCATCATCGACGAGGACCTGTACGACCACGACTTCGTCGAGAAGTGGACCTACGGCTTCGACGAGCTGGCGGCACGTGCCCGCGAGCTGTCGCTTGACCAGGTGTCCGAAATGACCTGGGTCCCGAAGGAGAAGATAATCGCCGCGGCACGCATGTTCGCCAACGCGCACCCCGCCAACGTGGTGTGGGGCCTGGCCGTCGACATGCAGTCGCAGGGCACCCCGTGCGCGCAGGCCATCGCGGCGCTGTGGACCATCACGGGCAACCTGGATATCCCCGGCGGCATGTGCTATACCGCCGCCCCCATGGGCGTCGACCAGCCTTCCGCAGGCGCCTGGGGCATCTACGACCTCATCGACGAGGAGACGCAGAAGAAGCGCGTCGGCTGGAAAGAGTACCCGATGTACCGCTACGGGCTCACCCAGGCCATGCCCGACATGTCCCTAGAGATATGCGAGGCCGGCGACGTCAAGGGCGTCTGGATCCAGACCTCCAACGGCATCGCATGCATGAGCTGCGAGACCGACCGCTGGTACAAGGCCATGAAGAAGCCTGAGTTCATCGCCGCCTGCGACGTGTTCATGACGCCGATGATCCAGTCGAACGCCGACATCGTGCTGCCGGTGCAGACCTGGGCCGAGAAGCATTCCGTGCGTGCGCACTACTACTTCCTGTCGGCCATCACCGGCGGCTGCGCGGCCGAGGGCGAGGCGCTGTCCGACTGCGAGATCAACCGCCGCCTGGCGCAGTACTTCGACAACGACGACGAGTTCAACAAGGCCATCAACCGCCCCGAGGGCAAGCAGCACACCTGGCCCTGGGAGACCGAGGACGAGGTCTACGACGAGATCGTCAAGCCTTCCGGCTTCACGTTCCACGAGCTCATGGAGCAGGGCCCGGTCTACCAGAAGTACGTGTACAAGAAGTACGAGAAGGGCCTCATGCGCCCCGACGGCCAGCCTGGCTTCAATACCCCCACGGGCCGCATCGAGTTCTACTCCACGCTGTTCGACGCCTACGGCTACGACCCGCTGCCCTACATCGAGGAGCCGGGAATCGGCCCCGTGTCCACGCCTGACCTGTACGAGGAGTACCCGCTGATCATGATCACGGGCGCCCGCACCACCTCGTTCTTCCACTCCGAGCACAGGCAGATCCCGTACCTGCGCCAGCTGACCCCCGACCCGTGGGTGCAGATCAACCCGAAGACGGCCGCGGAGCACAACATCTCCGAAGGCGACTGGGTGTGGATCGAGAACCACCGCGGGCGTTGCCGCCAGCGCGCACGCGTCACCTGGGAGGTGTCCGAGAAGGAAATCGCCGCGCAGCACGGCTGGTGGTTCCCCGAGCAGGACGGCGCAGAGCCCAACCTCTACGGCTTCCGCCAGTCCAACATCAACCAGCTTCTGGCGAACAAGCCCGGCCGCACCGGCTTCGGCGCCGACCTTAAGTGCACGCTTGCGAAAATCTACCGCTGCAGCGAGGAGGACCTGTAATGTCTCAACTTGGAATACTAGTCGACTACCAGTACTGCACCGGCTGCTACTCCTGCGAGGTCGCATGCCAGGCCGAGCACGAGTTCCCGCTGGAACAGTGGGGCGTCAAGGTCATGACGAACGGCCCCTGGCCCATCCGCACCGAGGACGGCGAGCCGACCGACCAGTACGTGTACGACAACATCCCGTCGTTCACCAGGCTCTGCGACCTGTGCGCCGAGCGCCGTTCGAAGGGCAAGCTTCCCAGCTGCGTGTTCCACTGCCAGGCGAAGTGCATGGAGTTCGGAACCGTGGAGGAGCTTTCGAAGAAGCTCGACGAGAAGCCCGAACAGTACCTCTGGGTGCCGCCCTGCGGAGGGCAAGACTAACCACACGCCTGTAAACCGATTTCAAGGAGGAAACCCATGGCAGACGGAATGGAAGACATCGTCGAGCGTCTCG
This sequence comes from uncultured Eggerthellaceae bacterium, assembly GCA_965147515.1. Classification (GTDB taxonomy): domain Bacteria; phylum Actinomycetota; class Coriobacteriia; order Coriobacteriales; family Eggerthellaceae; genus MGBC163016. The sequence continues at coordinate 39,047 of CBCTKQ010000001.1, forward strand.
ACCACGTCGACGTGCGCGCTCCCCGCGAGTTCAGCCACACGGTCACCCCGCTCGAGCGCGAGCAGGGCAGGATCGACTGGCGCGTGCGCTGCTCGGAGAACATGCGCAAGATGAAGAATCACGAGGTCAACCCGATCTATCAGAAGTAGTCCCGGCCCGTTCTGCGGCATGCCTTCCAAGGCGTGCCGCAGACGGCCCATGGAATGGCTCACGCATATGGCCCTGAGCCCTTCCACGGGCCGCGCAAGCGGCGAAAGCAGCAAGCACAAGCAGGCATCGATAGCAGGCCTTGAAGGACAGGAGGGTCGCCATGGACGTAGCAAAGCTTAGGGAAGAGGTAGGAAACGCGCCCATAGGGGACCGTGCGAGGCTTGCCAAGGTGCTTGCGTTGGTGACGGTCGTCGACAACATCAAGCCCGAGTACGCTGCAGCTCTTGAAGCGGCCGAGGGCTACCAGGACTTCCTGACGGCCGTTTACGAGGACGAGTCGAACAAGAACGCCCTGGAATGGGCCGAGATCGCCAAGCTCAAGCGTCAGAACTGGCTGCGCTTCTTCGAACCCAAGCTGCTGGTGCAGAACCTTCGCATGAAGACAGACGGCCTTCCCCTGCAGATGGGGTCAGGCGTGGTGCTGGCGCCCACGGGCAGTCGCGACAACATCGCCAACCTCTACCTGTTCCCTTACGGCGGGTTCAACAAGAACGCTGCCGAGTTCGTCACCTCTATAGGCGGCACCTTCACGGTGGCCGACTACGAGTTCTTCGGAATATACGGGCTGTACAAGTACCGCGGAAACGTGATCTTGGAAGAATGGGAGCCCGAACGCGACCCCGTGCACGTGCCTGACCCGCTGAACTAGGAGACACCCATGAGCCGCAAGAGGAAGATGACGCCTTCCCAGAAGGCCTCGGCCAGGTGGGATGACGATGCGGCCGCTTCTGCGGCCATGCGCGCGGCCGATGAGCCGTCAGTGGACGAAAAGCCTGCGAACGGCGACCACTTCGTGGTCTCGCTGGCGCTTATCGGAGTCGTGGCCACAGCGGCCATCGT
>CBCTKQ010000002.1:0-31963 GCA_965147515.1 uncultured Eggerthellaceae bacterium
GCCGCGTGCTGTTCTTCGGCGGCATCCACGACGCGGCCACGCCGTTCTGGAACGTCAAGCACGCCATGTCGAAGATGTTCCTTCCCGACAGCATCAAGGACCGCATCGAGTACTGCGTCCACGAGAACGGGCACATGGCTTACGAGGACCAGCCCACGCTTGAGAAGATGGCCCCCGAGCTTGCCGCCTTCTACGACAAGCGCCATCAGGCATAGGAAAAGCGGAAGGAAACGCCAGGCGGCACGGGGTTGGAGGTGCGCGAAATGCGGAACCGGCGCAGCCTCTGCCGCCAGGCCTGTTAGGAAAGGAGGCCCGAAATGCTCAAGCCCGACCAACAAGCGATGGTGGACCACGCCCAGCATCAGGAAATCAACGGATGGCGGCACATCAAGGTGAAGGGGAGCCCGTACGAGTGCGGGTTCCAGGAAGGCTACCTGCTGGCCGACGAGTACAAGGACGCCAGGCGCGTGTACGAGTACATGACGCTGGAGACGTTCGGGATGACCTACGACTGGTTCGCAGAGCAGTCGCTGAAGCTGCACAGGGACATGATCCCCGAGCGCTGGGCCAACGAGCTGCAGGGAATGGCCGACGGCCTGACCGCCGCCGGCGTGCCGACAACGCTGGACGACATGATCGCCTGGAACGACTGGATGGAGGTCACCGGCTACTGGTGGCCCCAGAACGCCGGCAAGATCATGAGCCGCCCGCTGATGAAGACGCACCGCAAGGAGCACTGCTCGGCCATCGTGGCCACAGGTTCCGCCACCGTCGACGGCAAGCCCTATCTGGGGCATGAGAGCTTCGACGAGTTCTGGAGCGGCCAGTACTTCAACGTGTGCAAGAGGGTGGAACCCGACGAGGGCCACGCCTTCATAATGCAGGCGTCGGCGCCGTGCATGCTTTCGTCGATGACCGACTTCTACGTGACCGACGCGGGGCTGAACATCACCGAGACCACGCTGGCTGGCTTCGACCGCTACGACGACGCTGGCATGCCCGAATGGGTGCGCATCCGCGACGCCGTGCAGTTCGCCGGCAACATCGACGAGTTCGTCGAGCGCCTCGACGCGGGCAACAACGGCGGCTATGCGAACGCGTGGCTGATCGCCGACCACAACACCGGCGAGATCGCGCGCTACGAGCAAGGCCTTGAGTTCACGTCTCTGAAGCGCACGTTCGACGGCGCGTTCTTCGGATGCAACGCCGTGTTCGACCCGCGCATCCGCAACCTGGAATGCAAGGACAACGGCTTCAACGACCCGCGTCAGCAGACCGGCGCCCGTCGCCAGAGGTGGATGGAGCTCATCGACCAGTACTACGGGAAGATCGACCTGGAGGTCGTGAAGAAGATGCTGGCCGACACGTACGACGTGTACCTGGGCTACAACTGCCCGTCCAGCCGCGACATCTGCTCGCATTACGACGTGGATCCGCAGTACTACGCCGACGACCCCGACGCCGTGTGGAACATCCCGTTCTACCCGGCCGGCTCGTGCGATGCGAAGGCCGCAGGCCCCGACGACGTGAAGAACATGAAGATGTGGGGCCGCTACGGGCGCGCCGACGGAGTGGAGTTCATCGCGAAGGACTTCATGGACCAGCACCCGCTGTGGAAGTGGATGGACGGATACCTGGAAGACCGCCCGACGCAGCCCTGGACGCTGTTCGACTAGGCGTTCGCGACGCTCACGGCATTCCGGGCGGCGGACCGTCGCCCTTTGGATAGCAAGCTGCAACGGATCAAGCCATAGGAATGGAGATGTTCGAAATGAAGCTATCAATGGAACAGATCGGAAAGATGTCGGAGGACTACAAGAAGATGTGCTGCCAGCACGTCGCCCAGCGCTCCGTCACGAAGAACGGCATCCTGGAGTCGGCCGAGAGCGTCGACGTGCTGAAGCGCATGAGCCCGCCGAACTTCGCGTTCACCATCGACGTGGACAGCCAGGCCGTGGCGAACCAGAAGATGTCAGGCCGCTGCTGGATGTTCGCCTGCCTGAACGTGCTGCGATTCCACATCGAGAAGGACCTCGACCTGCCGAAGGGCACCTTCGAGCTTTCGCAGGCGCACCTTGCGTTCTACAACAAGCTGGAACGCGCCGCGTGGTTCCTCGAGCACATCGTGGCAACCGCCGACAAGCCGCTCGACGACCGCGAGGTCGACTGGCTGATCAGCACGCCCATGGCCGACGGCGGCGACTGGGACATGATCGCCGCATTGGTGAAGAAGTACGGCGTCATGCCTCACCAGGGCATGTCCGAGACCCACTGCACCAACGACACCGCCGAGCTCAACACGGTGCTGTCGCACCTGCTGCGCCAGGACGCCATCAAGCTGCGTCAGATGGCCAACGAGAAGAAGGACACCACGGCAACCCAGCTCGAAATGCTTAACGAGGTGTACCGCGTGCTGTGCGTGTGCTTCGGCGAGCCGCCCAAGAAGTTCGACTTCACGTACACCGACAGCAAGGGCAAGTACCATGAGGACCGCGACATCACTTCGCTTGAGTTCGCGAAGAAGTACGTGAAGATCGACCTCGACGACTACGTGGGCGTCATCAACGTGCCCGGCGAGAGCAACCCCTACGGCCATGTGTACGCCATCCAGGATTCCGACCAGATCCCCGAGCGTCGCAACCTGTACGTGAACGTGCCCATGGACGAGCTGAAGGGCTACGTCATCGAGTCGCTGAAGGCCGGCGACCCGGTGTGGTTCGGAAGCGACGTGCTGCAGTGGTGCGACCGCAACGCAGGCGTCATGTCTCAGGACCTGTACGACCTCGAGGCCATGTTTGGCGTGAAGTTCACCATGGACAAGGCGCAGCGCTTCGCCATGCACGAGAGCCTGCCCACCCACGCCATGACCATCGCCGGCGTGGACATCAAGGACGGCAAGCCCGACAAGTGGAAGATCGAGAACTCCTGGGGCACCGAGAACCATGGCCAGAAGACCGGCAACAACGGCTACTTCGTGTGCACCGACGAGTGGTTCGACAATTTCGTGTACGAGGTCGCCATCCCCAAGAAGATGCTGAAGCCCGAGACGCTGAAGGCGCTGGACTCCGAGCCCATCGTGTGGCCGTTCTGGAACACCTTCAATCCCGTCATGGGCGCATAGACGAACTCGAGGCCTGTGGCTGACCGCCGCATGAGCGATTGGGTCGACGTAGGGGCGCACGCGAAGTGCGCCCCTTTTTTATGTTAGGGAAGCGTGGCGGGTGGCCTTCGTTACGTCCCTCAGCGTTCCCGATGCGCGTTCACCATGCCGATCAGCTCCTGCTTGGAGTGCACGTTCAGCTTCGAGTAGATGTTGCGCGTGTGGTAGTTGACGGTCCCTGCCGCGATGTACAGCTCGCTTTGGATGGCGGCCGCAGAATAGCCTCGCGCCAGCAACGCGAACACGTCCATCTCCCTGTTGGAAAGCCCATGCTCCTTCCCGATGGAATACAGGTCGACCTCGAACGAACCGGAATCGTTGGATCCGGCGATAGAAGTGCTATCTGGCAGGCCAACTTCTCCGCCTGCAGCTGCATGCTCTGCGGCTTCACGTGCAGCAGTCGCACATCCCCCGTCCAAGTCGGACGATGCGGGACCGTTCGACGACGGGCCGCGACCCGCACCATCCGATGATGCCGCCAGCGACACTGCGCCTGTCTGCGCGTTCGCGCCGACCTTCTCCACGTTCTGCGGGAGCGTCTTCTGCGCCTTCACTATCGCCACGATCAGGCACACCGCGACGACCTCCACGCCGATGAACACCACCGCGAGCGACGCCTGCTTGTTCATCATGTCGCTCAGCGCCGAGTTCGAGAAGCATCCGGCGTACCAGCCTACGGCGTTGAGGGCGAAATGCACCACGCGGCATAGCGCGTACGTCTTCAGCGCACTTATCGAGAAGAAATCGGCGAACCCGACGGCGATCGAGAACAGGGCGATCTCGATCCCTAGCTCTCCGATCGATATGAAGTGCGACGCGGGCACGTGGTCGACCATGGTGAGGAACGGAACGAACACGCACACCATGAAGCACAGCGGCACCACCATGCACGTGAAGGCGTTCTCGCGGTTAGACACCACTATGAAGACGCATGCCGTGACCAACAGGACCACGGTGACGGTCGTGTAGAAGAAGTACGTGTAACCGCTTTGGTATGAGAAATAATCGAGGAAGCCCGACGCGAACGCGAAGATCCCTATCGGGAAGATGACTATGAGGAAGTCGAGGGGGCGGTCCTTGACGGGTGCTTCAAGGTCGAATTCGGGGAACAACGACTTCCTGACCGAGTGCAGCATGAAGCCGGACACTATGGGCAGCAGCACGGTGACCATCAGCACGGCGATGCGCGGGAGATACATCACCGTCATGCAGATTCCCACCGAGATGGCCAGCAGGATCGGGAAGCTTCCTATGGTGGCCCTAAGTCCCACGCGCCTGTATGCGACGACCCATTGCTGGGCGAGGATCCCCGAGAAGACGCCGGTCACGACCGCGCCAACCATGATCACCCACATCGAGTCGACCGCGTTCGCACCCACCATGAACAACGTGCCCACCGAGGTGCCGAGCGCCGATGTCACCTTAATCTTCCCAGACATTATCCTCTCGGAAAGGTCGCCCGGGCCGAACGCTATCACCAGCACCACGACGGACATCAGCAGGCTGCTCAGCGTGTACGGGATGCCCATGAGCGATATCGGGGCGGCGGCCTCGATGCCCGCGCTGTTGGCGTAGAACAGCAGGTATATCCAGGAAAGCAGCAGCGCGACGCCGGAATACGCGGGGAGTATGGTCCCGCGGTCCTCGGAGATGAAGCCGAATTCGGTGCCATTTGCGGGATGCTGCGACAATTGCGCCCCCTAACCTCTCGCTCGTGACGGTGTGCACAATTATCCACCCAAACGGATGCGAAACAGGCCCTCATAGGCGTGAACCATAAGCAGTTTATGGGCGCGGGAGCGAAAACAATATGCCGAAACAGGCACCTTGGCCCACCTTCGAACCATATGCGAACCATAAGGAATGGACGTTCCGGGCAAGTGCTGTCTTCCGTAGATTCTGCTTCAACGGTTGCCGGGCAAAGGGCCCGGCCATGACATGAAAGGTTGTTGCATCATGACCGAAGCAAAGCAACTGTCGAAGGGAAGGCTGTTCCTGGCGCTGGCCGCGCTGTTCCTTTCCTCAATGTGCACGTTGGGCGACCTGGTGGTGAACCCAATCGTCGCGAACCTGTACGAGGTGTTCGCTGACGACCCCGAGTGGCTGATCAACTTCTCGATCACTGGCCCCGCGCTCGTGGGCCTGCCGTTCGGCATCCTGGCCGGCGTCCTTTGCGACCGCATGGACAAGAAATGGATCATGGTGATCGGCTTCGCCGTCTTCACCGTCAGCGCGGTGTTCGGCGCCGTCGAGAACATCTACCTGTTCACCACGCTCCGCTGCTTGGCCACCGGCGTAGGCTGGGGCATCACCAACACGGCGGCGCTGGCCATTCTCGCCGACATGTTTCCGAACGAGGACGAGCACGGCAAGTTCGTTGGCTGGTACAACTCGGCGATGTCCATCATGGGCGCCCTGATGGCCGCAGTGGCCGGCGTGCTGGCGGTCGCAGCATGGCAGAACGCGTTCTTCACCTACTGGATCGCCGTGCCCGTGCTGGTCATGCTTATCCTGTTCCTCCCGAAGATGCCGCCTTCTCACGTCGCGAACGCCGAGGACGGCACGAAGGCCCCGGCCGCCCCGGCCGGCTGGTGGACGAAGCTCGTCCCGCTGACCATCCAGGTTTTCTTCGTGGCCATCTGCTACTTCGTGATGCTGTACATGATCGCCGTCTACGTGGTTGACGCAGGCGTGGGCGACGAGGCGTTCATCGGCATGCTGGCATCTGCGGGCACCATCGCGACCGCCGTGGCATCGCTCGTGTTCGGCGCGGTGTACAAGCGTATGAAGAACTTCGTCTACGTGCCCGCGCTGTTCGTCATGGCCGCCTGCTTCATCGCCATGGGCTTCTTCCCGAACCCCGTCATCACCATCATCGGCGTAGTGGTCGCCGGCTTCTTCTGGCCGTTCTACTTCTGCTACTTCTACGTGCGCGCCACCGAGCTGGTGCCTGCGTCGAAGGGGGGCACCGCGACCTCCATCGTGGCGTTCTCCGACGGGCTTGCCGCCACCGGAAGCTCGTACCTGCTGACCGGCCTGGTGGGAGCCACCGGAATGACCGCCGTCGGCGTGTGGCCGATCATGGGCTACATCCTGGTGGCGGTGGCCGTGGTCTCCATCATCTACCTGCTCGCCTTCCGCAAGGCCTCGGTTGCCAACGTTGAAGCCGCGACAACCGAAGCCGCCGAGACCGAGGCGCAGGAAGCCCGCGACGAGGGTCTGGGCAACAAGTAGCGACCTCATCGAACGTGCGCATCGGCGCGGGCAGACCCCTAGATGCCCTTCGCCGACCGCATGCACGAAGCCAAGGGGGATGAATCTCTTCGGATTCGTCCCCCTCGCATCAAAAGGGCGCCTCTCCGTATCGCAAAAGCCAAGACGCCCCTCCCTGAAACGAATTCCCTTTCGTACTAAGGACGCAAAATGCAGAAGACGGTAGACAAGATCATAAAAAGCACGTGCATCTTCACGGCGAACACGCTCGCGCCCATCGAAGGCGCGGTGCTCGTCGCCGGAAACGAGATCGTCGACGTCGTGCCCCTTTCCGAGGCCGACGCCTACGCGGGCCCCGACACGGCGGTCTATGACTGCGGCGACAAGACGGTGCTTCCCGGATTCAACGACGCGCATACGCACTTCCTCCTGAACGGCGTCATGACGGACGCCGACTACACGCTGAGCCTCGAGGGACCGCCGACCAAGGACGAGGTCTGCGGCCGAATTCGCGAATTCGCCGCGGCGCATCCTGACAATGCGTGGATCGCGGGCTGCGACCTCAACTTCTCGGAATGGGAAGGCGGCGAGGAGCCCACGAAGGAGCTGCTTGACGAGCTGGTGCCCGACCGCCCCGCCTACTTCGCGTCGTGGGACATGCACGTGGGCTGGGTGAACAGCCGGGCGCTTGAGGCCGCTGGCTACGTGCCTGGAATGGCCGACCCCGAAGGCGGCATCGTGGGGCGCAATGAAGACGGCTCGCTGAAGGGCCTGAACTACGAGCCGCCCGCAAACGACCCCGTGTGGGGCATGGCCAACCTCGCCGCCGACATGGACCGCGCGCTCGGCAGCGTTATAGGGGAATGCCTTTCCTACGGCGTCACCGCAACCGGATGCGTCTGGCCATACGGCGGCATCTCCGAGGACGACACCATCCGCGTGTTTTCCGAGTTCGAGCGCGAAGGCAAGCTTCCCATTCGCGTCAGCTGCTTCGTGAAGCTGGAAGACGGGCTTGAGAACGCCCGCCGCTACGCCAGCGAGCTTGTCGGCGAGCACCTGCGCTTCGCCGGCACCAAGATGATCACCGACGGCGTGTGCGAAGCGCACACCGGCTTCCTCACCGAGCCGTACGCCGACGACCCTACGACGTGCGGCGAGCCCACGATGGGCTACGACGAGCTGCTTCCTCTTGTGAGACAGGCCGACGCGGCCGGGTACAGCGTGCGCCTTCACGCCATCGGCAACGGGGCCGTCAAGCAGGCGCTTGACGTGTTCGAGAAGGTGGGTCAGGAGCAGGGCTTCAAGGGGCACCGCAACGCCATAGAGCACATCGAAACGTGCCGCCCCGAAGACATCGACCGCTTCGCCAGGCTCGGCGTGGTCGCCTCGATGCAGCCCATCCATTCGGTGCTGAACGTCGAAGGCTATCCCGTGCTTCTCGGCGAGAAGTGGGTTCCTTACATGTGGCCCGTGAAATCGCTGATCGACGCCGGAGCCATCGTGGCCGCAGGAACCGACGCGCCGGTGTGGAACCTGAACCCGATGGAGGGCATCTATGCCGCGATAACCCGCCAGCAGCCCTGGGACGGAAAGCCGGACGGCGGCTTCGTCCCCTCGCAGCGCATAACGCTGGCCCAGGCGCTGCAGGCGTATACGTACGGCTCGGCGGTCGTGGAGAACTTCGAGGACCGCATCGGCACGCTGGCCCCTGGGAGGCTAGCCGACGTAGTGGTGATGGACCGCAACCTGTTCGACTCGATGCCCGACGAGATACTGGCAGCCAAGCCCGTTTACACGTTCATCGACGGCGAAGTGGTGTTCGAGGCCCCTGGGCCCGAGCGCGCCGAATAGTTTCTCACGACCGGGGGCCCGCATCGGCCCCCCGCTGCATTCCAAGGAGGCAAGGCCATGACCGAGGCAACACAGATGGGCAAAGGGCGGGTGGCGTTGGCGCTGGCGGCGCTGTTCCTGTCGTCTATGTGCACGATGGGCGACCTGGTCATAAGCCCGGTCGTGGCCAACCTGTACGAGGTGTACGCCTTCGAGCCTATGTGGCTGATCAATTTGGGAATAACCGGCCCTGCGCTTGTGGGGCTTCCGTTCGGCCTGCTGACGGGCTACCTTTGCGACAGGATGGACAAGAAATGGATCATGGTGACGGGCTTCGCCGTGTTCACCGTGTCGTCCGTTTTCGGCATAGCGTCGCAGAACATCTACTACTTCGTATGCATGAGGCTTTGCGCCACCGGGATTGGCTGGGGAATCACCAACACGGCAGCCCTTGCGATCCTGGCCGACATGTTCACTGACGAGGTTAGGCATGCCAAGTTCGTGGGCTGGTACAACGCCGCGATGTCCGTCATCGGCGCGCTGTTGGCTTCGGTTGCAGGCTTTTTGGCGCTGGGCGGTTGGACGCATGTATTCGAGACCTACCTGGTTGCAGTGCCTGTGCTGCTCATGCTGGTCGCGTTCCTTCCTCCGTTTCCTCCGAAGCCGGACACTGCGGCGCGAGTAGAAGAGGTCTGGGGCGAGTCGCGATCGTCTGCAGCCGCCGTAGCGCGCGGGCTTATAGGCGCCCAGGTGGACGGGAAGGCGGCGCCGAAGTGGTGGTCGCGCCTTGCGCCGTTGACGGTGCAAGTATTCTTCGTGGCCATGCTCTACTTCATGATCTTCTACATGGTGGGGGTGTTCGTGACGGACAGGCAGCTGGGAGACGAGGCCTTCGTAGGGATGCTGACATCCACCATGACCATCGCCACCGCAATCGGATCGATTGCGTTCGGAGCCGTTTACAAGGTCCTGCGCAACAAGGTGTACTGGCCTGCGCTGGTTGTAATCGCGGCGGGCTACTTCGTGCTGGCGGCCACGGACAGCCAAGTCATGGCCGTGGTCACGCTTGCCGTGGTGGGCCTTGCGTGGCCCTTCTACTTCTGTTTCTTCTACACGTTCTGCACCGAGATAGTGCCTTCAACGAAGGCGGGGTTGGCCACTTCGATCGTGGCCTCGGCCAATGGGCTTGCCATGACGGCGTCGTCGCAGGTGTTGACCTATGCGCTAGACGCCTCGACGGGAGGCTGTGCCCAGGTCTATCCGATCTTCGGATGCGTGTTGCTGGGGATACTGGTGGTTTCCGTCGTCGTGCAGCGCGCCTTGCGCATTCGTAAAGCCAGCATCTGACGAGAAAAGGGGCGCACGTGAAGTGCGCCCCTTTTTCTTGCGCCGTCGTCGTTCGTTGCGGCCGTGTTCGGGCTACTCGGGAAGCTTGCAGACGTCGACCCATCCGCTGCCGGGCAGGATGGCTTCGAGCTCGGCGGGGGACAGGGCGATGGCGCTGTTGGAGCTTCCGCAGGCCGGGTAGACGACTTCGAAGCGCTTGAGCGACTCGTCTAGGTACACGTCGCATTCGTCGGACACCCCGAACGGGCACACGCCGCCCACCGCATGCCCTATGCGCTGTTCGGCCTCGTCGGCGGCAAGCATCTTGGCCTTGGTGTGGAAGCGTTCCTTGAACTTCGGGTTCGCCACGCGGGCATCTCCGGCGCACACGACGAGCGCCACGCGCCCGTCCACGGCGAACGAGAGCGTTTTGGCGATGCGCGCGGGATCGCAGCCTACGGCCTCGGCGGCCAGCTCGACTGTCGCGCTGGAGGCGTCGAACTCCATCACGTCGGAGTCTTTTCCGTACTGCTTCAGGTATTCCTTGGCTCTATCCAAAGACATGGCGTCTCCTTGCGTCGGATTCGGTTTCCACGATTCTAGCAGGGGCGCGGGTGGTAGGATGGTCGGCGTGTCAAAAGCGAACGCCCCCCGACACGCCCAAAGGTGCAAAAGGTGTTGGAAGGCCGTCGATGGTTTGGAAGGAGGCCCGGACGCTTATGGATTGCGCCAAAGTGCTCGTGGTCGAGGACGACTCGGCCATCAACGACGTGGTGTGCAAGCGGCTGGCGAAGACGGGTCTTTCCGTAGAGTCCGCGTTTTCCGGAACCGAGGCCAAGCGGCTTTTGACCGGCCAATGCTTCGATCTGGTGATCACCGACCTGATGCTTCCTGGGATGTCGGGCGAGCAGGTGGTGCAGGCGGCACGCGGCCTTGACGAGGATCTTCCCGTCATCGTGATATCTGCCAGAACGTCGCCCGCAGACAAGGTCGACCTTCTGACGCTGGGGGCGGACGACTACTTGACCAAGCCGTTCGACCTCGACGAGCTCGCCGCGCGCGTGCAGGTGCAATTGCGCAACTCCGCGCGTCGCAAGGAGGCCGCCCCGGCTCGGGAGGAAACCATAGCCATCGGGAAGTGGGTCATAGACCCCGCAGAGCGGTCCCTCAGGTCGGAAGGGGCGGAAGTGTGCCTCACGCGCACCGAATTCGACATAGCGGCAATGCTCGCGCGCAACCCGAAGCGCGTGTTCACCAAGCAAGAGATCTACGAACGCATCTGGGACGAAGGGTACCTGGGCCAGGAGAACTCGGTAAGCACCCACGTGTCGAACTTGCGCGCCAAGCTGAAGCCCACGGGGACCGACTCCTACATCCAGACGGTGTGGGGCATAGGGTTCAAGCTGAATGCGGAATAGCCGAAGCAGCCGATGCCGCATGGCAACTGTGCGCGCCTTGAAGGTTTCTTGAAGATTTGCCGAAGGTTTTTGAACCTCTTCCTTCCATACTCGCATGCATGGCCGCGGCACCGCAGGACGTCGATGCCGCAAGCGGGAAGAAAGGAGAAAGGATGCTCGCTCTAGAGACGTCTGGGCTCTGCAAGAGCTATGGCGGCCGCCTCGTGGTCGACGGCTTCGACATGCATGTTCCGCAGGGTGAGATCTATGGGTTCGTTGGGAAGAACGGCGCGGGCAAGTCGACCGTGATGAAGATGGTGGACGACCTCGTCACTCCAACCTCGGGGACCATTCGCTTGTTCGGCGAGGACGAAGCTTCCGGGCGTTCTGCATGGGGAAGGCGCGTGGGGTCCCTGATCGAGGACCCTGGCGTGCTGGAGAACCTGAACGCCTTCGACAACCTGATGTGCAAAGCGCTAGCTATCGGGGTGGTGGATCCAAAGGAGCGTTGCGCCGAGATGCTGCACACGGTCGGCCTTGACGGCGCAGGCAGGAAGCGGGTGAAGAAGTTCTCCCTGGGCATGAAGCAGCGCTTGGGAATCGCCTTCGCATTGATCGGCTCCCCCGACCTGCTGCTTCTTGACGAGCCTTTCAACGGGCTTGATCCGGAAGGAACCCGCGAGCTGCGCACGCTGGTCTTCGACATAAACCGCAACAGGGGAGTGACGGTGGTGGTCAGCTCGCACGTGCTCGACCAGCTTGACAGGATAGCCACGTGCTACGGCGTCATAGCCGACGGACGCATGGTGGCCGAAGTCACGGCCGACCAGGTGGAGTCTGCATGCGGCGATAGCCTGCGCATCAAGGCCGATGCGCCGGAACGGGCCCTCGTGAGCCTCGAGCGCGCCTTCCCCGAGCTGTCTTTTCGCATGGAGCCAGGCAGGTATCTGCACGCAAGGGGGACCTCGGACGCCGAGCAGGTGGCGTTCGCGCTGCGCGACGAAGGCATAGCCGTCATCGAGCTGTCGGTGGCGAAGCGCGACATCGAGGACTACTTCGTCGAGCTCATGGAAGGTGGCGTTCGCAATGATTAACCTGTTCAAGTCTGATTTCTTCCGCGTCGTGCGGTCGCCTTTCTTCTGGGTGTTGACCGCCGTCGTCGTGGCCATGATCGTGGCGGCCGCCGGAATGATGGCGTTCATCGCGTCGCCCGAGTTCGCCCACATGGTCAACGAGCAGGCGATGGAGAACGATCCGCAGGCCATGGTCGCAGTGGAGCAGGCCGACGTCCCAGACGACGGCCTGGCGGCATCCGAAGACGGCCCTGCAGCATCCGAAGACGAGCCGCTGAATGGCAAGGTGCTCGAAAGCATCACCGTCACCTGGGGCAATACTTTCCTGAACGGGGGACTTCTAGGGTTCGTTGGCTCGTTGTTCGTTGCGCTCTTCCTGCTTGCCGACTTCAAGCGCGGGTTCGTGAAGAACCTTCCCATGGATCGGCGCGGGAGGCTTGCCTACTACGGCGAGAAGGTCGGCTTCGTCGCCATTTCGCAGGCGTTCTTCCTCTTGGTCTGCGCGGCTGCAAGCACGGCGTCCTATGCGGCGTTCGGCTTCGGCTACGAACATGCCGACTCTGCTGGAGACGTCGCGCTTTGGCTGCTGCTCGCATGGCTTCTATGCGTCGCTTATGCGCTGATAGTCGCCTGCCTTTCATGGGCCTTCCGAAGCGACGCGTTGTCGTCGGTGGCTTCGGTGGTCGTGTCTTCGGGCATACTGGGCGTGATCCTGACGCAAGTGTTCGTGCGGGCGGCCAGCGTCATGCCGGTGCTCGGGCAGATTCCCCAGTGGCTTCCCGTCAGCGCCATCAGCGACCTTAGGGACGGCGCCGCCGGGCTCGCTTCGAACGGTGCGGGATTCGACTTCCTGCAGGTTTCTGCTGCGGCGCATGCCGCGGTGGTTGCCCTTCTCGTCATTGCCGCGGCATGTGTTATCGTCTTCGCGGCATGCAGGCGAAAGGACATAGCCTAGCGCCTGCGCGATTCCGCTTGGAGGTGCGTTCATGGTTTGGCTTGCCGTTGCTGTCGTGGTGCTTGCTTCAGCCCTTGTCGGGGTGCTCGTCGCATATGCGCGCGAACTAGGGCGCTTCGAGGCATTTCTTCGCAACAGGCCGTTGTCCAGCAACGCGCAGCTGTGCGTGGGCGCGCCTTTGCCCGGCTGCGCCGGACTGGCTTCGGCGGTAAACGCCCAGCTGTATGCGTGGTCCTGTCGCGAACTCAAGGCGCGGCAGGACGAGGAAGGCCTGCTTGAGGGCCTGGCCGGGTTGTCGCACGACATTCGCACGCCCTTGGCTGGCGCCAAGGGATACATCCAGCTCGCATGCGCCGAAGAGGATGAAGCGGAGCGCGGAAAATGCCTGGCGATGGCGGAGCAGAGACTAGACGCCATGCAGGAGCTTCTAGACCAGCTGTTCGATTATACCCGCACCTTGGTGCCTGCGGATCCGCCTTCCTTTGAGACGGTCGATGCCATGGCGGTGCTCTCCAGCGTGCTCGCTGGAAGGTATCCCGAGTTCGCCGACAAGGGATGGGACGTGCGCATCGACTCCGACCGCGAAACGCTCGTGGTCGAGTCCGACGGGGGCATGCTTCGTCGCCTGGTCGAGAACGTGGTTTCGAACATGCTCAAGCACGGAGCCGGGGATTCCTGCGTGAGCGTCAACGGCAACACGATGGCGTTTTCTAATGCGATGCGGGCCGGCGATGCGGTGGATGCCGACATGGTGTTCGAGCGTTTCTACCGAGGCGATGGCTCCCGGAATCTCCCGGGAGCCGGGCTGGGGCTTCCTGTGGTCAGGAGCCTTTGCGAGACGCTGGGCATGCAGGCTGAAGCCAGCGTCGAGGACGGACGCTTCTCGCTGGTTCTTTATTTCCCGCCTTCGGAGTGTTCTTAGCCTTCCCGAAGCTTGGCGGCGGCTTCGGCGCGTTGGCGGCACAGGTCCGCCCACTTCGGCATCTTCTCCAAGGTGGCGACCAGGTCGGCCAGCGCTTCGGGCACGTCTATCCCTTGCGGGCACATCCTCGTGCATGCGCCGCACGCGATGCAGTCCTGCGCCCGCTGGCCTTCGGGCACTGCGTCCATCTGCATGGAGATGGTGAAGCTCGTGTCGAACTGCATGTCGTTGTACGTGGCGAGCAGCATGGGGATGTCGATCTGCTGGGGGCATGAGTCGGTGCAGTAGCGGCATGCCGTGCACGGGACGCCGCCCTTCAGCGATTCGGCAACGTCCATCAACACGCCTTCCTGCGCTTCGGAAAGCGGCGAGGCGCCCTGGAAGAGGCGGCAGTTCTCCTCGACCTGCTGCAGGTTGGACATCCCGCTGAGCACTACCTTCACGGAGGGGATTCCCTGCAGCCACCGGAACGACCATTCGACGGCGCCCATGTCCGGCGCGGCGGATTGGAGGGCCGCCATCTGGTCGTGGCCCAGCGATGCCAGCTTGCCGCCCCTGAGCGGCTCCATCACCACGATCGGGATTCCGGCGTCTTCGAGCAATGCCGTCTTCGCTGCTGCGTCCTGCAGCGTCCAGTCAAGGTAGTTCATCTGGATCTGGCAGAACTCCATGATGTTGCCGCCTGCGAACAGGCCCGCGGTTTCTGGGTCGCGTTCTGCGAGTTGCGTGTACTTGCGCGCTCCGTAGTCGAGGAAGCCGGCCAGCAGGTCGGGGCGCCCATGGCACGAGAATCCCAGGTGGCGGATGCGCCCGGCCTTCTTCTGTTCGACGAAGTAGTCGGCTATGCCCCATTTCTCGTCGGTGTATACGTCTATCGACGCCTCGTACACGTTGTGCAGCAGGTAGAAGTCGAAATGGTCGACGCCGCACTTTTCCAGCTGCTCCTCGAACACGGCGGCCGGGTCGTAGCTTTCGGCGATCTGGTGCCCCGGATACTTCGAGGCCAGAAGGAAGCTCTCGCGGGGATGGCGCGCCAGCGACTTGCCAAGCGCGATTTCGGAACATCCGCCGTGGTATGGGTATGCTGTGTCGAAGTAGTTGACACCGGACGCCAGCGCCATGTCCACCATTGCGTCGACCTGCGCCTGGTCGATGTTCGACGCGTCGCCGTCCACCACCGGAAGGCGCATGGCCCCGAACCCTAGGCGTGCTGCTTCGTCCCCTAGAAAGTCATTCGTCAGCATGTTGTCTCCCTTGTCTTTTTTTGCTCTGTGTCTTCATGTCATCGCTCCCCATCTCCCGGCATGCCCCGGCAGAAGGGAGCGCCTCGTTTGCCTCATGTCATGCGAGCGCGCCCATGGCGACGTCTCTTATCACATGGACGTGGGAGTCGGAATCGTTAAGGCACGGTATGTAGCGGAACGACTCGTCCGCAGCCTGGCCTTGCGAAGCGCCCGGCACGCCCGCGCCGCCTTTGGCCGCCAGCCATTTCTTGCGCAGCTCGTGCTGGATGTCGTATAGGGTTTCCAAGCAGTCGACCGAGAAGTTGGGCGCCACCACGAACAGGCGCCTTGCGTCGGCAAGGTCGTCGAGGACGGCGCCCGTGAAGGGCGACAGCCACTTGCGGCTTCTGTCGAATCGGCACTGGTAGCCCATCTTCCAATCCGCGTCGCGCAGCCCCAGCTTTTCCGCCACGCCGTGTGCCGTGCGCTGCGCCTGTTCCCCGTAAGTGTCGCCTTTTCGTATGTCGGCAACGGGGATGGAGTGGAACGCGAACAGCAGGCGGTCGCCCGCATCGGCGTCGAAGCCCGATGCCGCAATCGAGTTGGCGACCGCGCCGATGTATGCTTCGTTGTCGCAATAGCTGTCGACGAAGCGAAGGTCGGGGCGCCAGCCTAGTGCGTCTAGCGCCCCTTTAGCGCGATCCCTAACGGCCTCGGTCGTCGAATGGGCGCTCTGCGGGTAGAGCGGAACCAGCGCCACGGTGTCGCAGCCTGCAGCCTTGCATCTGGAAAGCGCGTCTTTCAGCGACGGCTTGGAATAGCTGGAAGCGTGCCGCACGCAGACTACGCCGTCTTCCCGGCATGCCTATTCCAGATTTCGGGCAAGCGACGCCATATGCATGTCGAGGGGCGAGCCCCTGTCGGTCCAAATGCGGGCGTACTTGGCAGCCGACGCCGGTGCGCGCTTGGGGATGATGAAGCGCTTTAGGATGAAGCTCCAGACGTACGGGTTGGTTGGGCATATTCGCGGATCGGACAGGAACAGGCGCAAGTAGTCGGCTACGGCGTCACTCGTAGGCGCAGCCGGGCTTCCGGTGTTCGCTATGACGATGCCTGCGTTGCCGATGATGCGCTCCCTGAAACTATGCCCCATGTCTCGAAGCGAGTTTATCACTCGCAGTGCTGCACGCTCCCATCATAATGAAATTGCTCTATTTGACATATTACAAATCGACTTCTAAAATGCTCTATATCGAATAGAACAATTATGTAGGGGAAGGGGTTGGCTGCCATGATCGTGTCCATAGACGAGCGCTCGTCCGAGCCGCTGTACAAGCAGATTCACGACCAGGTCGTCGCCGGAATCGCCACGGGCGAGCTGGAGCCGGGCATGTCGCTTCCGTCGGTGAGGTCGCTTGCAAGCGACCTCGGCATCAACCTTCACACCGTGAACAAGGCGTACGCGGTCCTTCGAGACGAGGGCTACGTCCAGATGCGAGGGCGCGCCGGCGCGGTGATCAGCGAACCGAGCGATGCCTCGCGCGCCGACAAGAACCGCCAATCGCTGGAGAACATGGAAGGCGACCTGTTCAAGCTGGCGCTCACCTACAGGGCGTGCGGGGGCACGCGGGGACAGTTCCTCGAATGCGCAGCCGCCCAGGCCGCCCGCGCCTACGGGGTTGTCGGGGTGGTCAAGGGCGAAGCCGAGCCCAAGCGTTCGAAGAAGAACTCGGCCCGCACGTCGGGAAAGGCTGCGGAATGCGCTTCCGCAAGGCCGTCTGCGCAAGGGGCGTGAGGACATGCAGCCCGTAGACCCGTCCATGTACGCGCTGCTGGGGCTGGTGCTGCTCTTCGTTCCCATCACGGGCGCGCTTATGGCGGCGACTCCCTACCTCATGCCGAAGCGCGAGTGCTTCGCCGTTACCGTTCCCGATGCCGCATCTAGCGACCCCGACATCAAGCGGCTCAAGCGTTCCTATTCCACCATCGTTGCCGTGGGCACGCTGGCGCTCACAGCCCTTTGTGGCGCATGTCTTTTCGCGAACCCCGAGCATGCCTTCCTGCCTGCCCTTGTCGTATCCGAGCTCGTCCTGTGCTTCGGCTCGTACGGGCTCATGCTGCACTTCCGCCGGAAGACGATCGCGCTCAAGCAAGCGCGTGGATGGAAGGCTCAGTCGGCCAAGCGCGTCGGCTTCGTGGCCGAAGAGCCTGCACCGAGGCCGATTTCCCAGAAGTGGGACCTTCTGTTCCTGGTCCCCATAGCCATTACCGGGCTTGTCTGCATCGTCGGATACCCTCTCATGCCCGAGCGCATCGGCATTGGGTGGACCATGAATCTGGGCAGGGCCGCCGCCTGGACCATCATCTTTGGATTTGTCGTCGTGATTGCCGCGTTCGTCGCCTTCTCGTTCTGCATGTAGGAAGCAAGAGGGTAAGTCAGGAGTCAGGGGGACGGTTCTCTTGACTCGTTCTATCTCATCCGACCCATATCAAATCGCTAAGCGAGTCAAGAGAACCGTCCCCCTGACTCCCGCAGGATTACCGCCAAGGCGCCCGCCGCAGGCACCAGCATAGCCACCCACATCAGCGAGTACGCCTCGGGCTGGCTTCCGAGCACCGGCGTCAGGTTCTCCACTATGGCGCCTCCTGCCAGCGGGCCTATAAGCATGCCCAAATCAAGCCCGGTGAAGGCGGTGTTGCTGGCGGCCCCGCGGCGCGAGGGCGGCACCGAGGCCAAGGCCTCCGACTGCAGCAGCGGCCCGCAGCATCCGAAGCCGGCCGACCCGAGCACCGCGGCCGCCATGAAGGCGGGAAGGCCGTCCGCCAGCGAAAGCGCCACGTAGGAAGCTGCGAAGAAGGCGATTCCTACGACGAGCATGCGAGGCGTCCCGAACCTGTCGGCAAGGTTTCCGAAGAGGGGCCGCGTGCCCAGCAGGCAGACGGCGTACACGACGAAGAACGCGCCCATCTGGTCCACGCCCCTGGAGTATCCGTACAGCACGACGTATGCCCCCATGCATGCGAACGACGTGGCCAGAAGCATCAGCGCCACGCCCTTGCCGACCGCCTCGGGTGCGAACATGCGGTTCGGCTTCAGCTGGTAGGGAAGGCGCTCGCGATACGGTTCCCTTATGACCCCCACCCCGCATATGGCAACGAGGATGCAGCCCGCGGCCAGGAAGTATGTGGCAGAGAATCCCACGGCATCCACCAGGTACAGCCCCGCTGCCGGGCCCACGACCTGCGCGAACGACTGCGCCAGCGCGTATATGCTGATCCCGCTGGCGAACTTGGACTCGGGAAGGAACTCCGAAACCAGCGACATCGCCAGCGGGCCGCCGCACCCGATTCCGATTCCATGGACCAGCCTTACTGCCACCAGACCTTCCAGCGACCCGACCAACCCGTAGAGGAACATGCAGGCGCAGATGACCATCTGCGAGGCCATGAGCAGGCGCTTGCGCGAGAAGCTGTCGAAGGCAGGGCCTGCGAACGGGCGGCAGAGCAGGGCGGTTATCGAAAACGAGCTGACGATCACGCCCACCATGGACGGCGTGGCCCCCAGGGCGTCCGCGTACACCGGAAGTGTGGTGTTGGTCATGAACGCAGCCATGGACTGGAAGAGGTTCACGGCCATGAGCACGACGTAGGGGAAGCTCCAGATGCTCTCCTTTTGCTCGCTCAACGTCTGTCGCCTCCGTTCCGCCGTGCATACACTATATAACGAGGACGGCTTCGCGCAGACTTGCAGGGGGTGTTCTCGACATTTCCCTTGATTCCAATTCAACTTTTTCAGCCCAATGGGATGAGGATATTGGGCGATTCCTGGCTCAGCAGCGCGCCCGTGCATTTTTGGGTTATGTTTCAAAAAGTGTGCTCTTTTGAGAGCGCTTATCCCAGTTCAGCCTAGGTGAATGCTGTCCAGAAGTTGATTTGTCTCAACTTCTAGGTGTTTCAAAAAGCGTGCTCTGTTTTCACTTGACACCCCTGCTCAGACAATGGTTCTCGCAAGAGAAGTTGTCTGAGGTCAGGAAGTCGGAGTGAATAACCCAAAATGCGCGCTTTGCGGTGCCAAGATGAGAAGGAATGGCAGCACGTCCTCCGGACGGCAGAGATGGCGTTGTGCGGCCTGCGGATCGTCTTCTGTGAGACGGATCGATTCCCGCGCAAAGGACCTCGCCTATTTCCTCGACTGGCTCTTCTCCAAGGACTCCATTGCAGACAAGAACGTCAGCAGGACGACGTTCTGGCGCAGGACCTCATGGGTTTGGGGCCTTTGGCCCATAGCTCCCTACACCGGGGAGGTCTCGAGCGTCGTGTTCCTCGACGGCATCTGGCTCAAGCGGGACGCCGTCATCCTCATCGCCTGCAGCAGAGACCATGTCCTTGCATGGCATCTGGCGCAAAGCGAGTGCGCCGAGGCGTGGGCAGCGCTCATGATGAGGATGCCGGCGCCTTCCATGCTCGTCTCCGACGGCGCACGCGGGCTCACCAAAGCAGCGAACATCGTCTGGCCTAAGGCCCGCATTCAGCGTTGCACCTTCCATGCGGCAAGCCAGGTCAAGCGCTGCACGACGCTCAACCCAAAGCTCGAATGCGGACGCGAGCTTTTGGGCATCGCCAACAAGCTGAAGGACGCAAAGGATGCAGATGCCGCAGCTTCGTGGCTTGCCGAATACAACGGGTGGTGCACGAAGTGGGAGCTGTTCCTGCGGGAGTTCACGATCAAGGACGGCAAACGCCTCTACACCCACGAGCGCCTGAGGAGGGCAAGGCGCTCCCTCAACAAGCTCGTTCACAGCGGGCAGCTGTTCACGTTCGTGGAAATGGCGGAGGAACACGGCGGTTCCTGGGATTCGACCAACAACGTCATCGAGAGCAGGAACGCCCGGGTCCGCGAGATGCTGAGGCTCCACCGGGGCTTGCCGCTGGTCCATCGCATCAAGGCGATCTTTTGGTGGTGCTACATGCACACCGAGTCCCCGCTTCCACCGGCCGAAATCCTGCGCGTCATGCCGACGGATGACCAAGTGGATGGGCTGTTCTCATCAGCTTCGAGCAGAGGCAAGCGAGAGAATGGAGCACCTGAAGAATACGGTTCGGGGATTGTCTGGAGCGAGTTTCATATGCCCACCGAATACAGACAGTGAATAATCTCAGAGAGCACACTTTTTGAAACATAACCCGCATTTTTCCCATCCCTGTATCATCCTGCTGCGTTATCTTGGCAAACGCGCTCTATGACAGAAGGCGTAGAGGCTTCGTGTCGTTAATCCGCTGCTGGTCGATGTGGCTATACCACCTCGCTGCTGTGCGCCGACACTGAAGGGCAGACAAAATACGAAAGCCCCAGAAGGGATGATTTCTCACCGTTCGAGGGCTTTTGCAATAGTAA
Source organism: uncultured Eggerthellaceae bacterium (assembly GCA_965147515.1). GTDB lineage: Bacteria > Actinomycetota > Coriobacteriia > Coriobacteriales > Eggerthellaceae > MGBC163016. The sequence goes on from CBCTKQ010000002.1 coordinate 20,495, forward strand.
AGCGTCGGACTTATGTGAAATACTCACCGGTCGGACGCTTTGCTGATAAGCATAGTAGCACGTTCACTTGATTTTGATAACCTCTCCTGAGCGATTCACGTATAACAAGCGTCTGATGGAATGCAGGCTCTGCGTCCATTTTTCGACTTCTGCTCGAATAGCTTTGTTTGGAGCCCAATGGGGGGCGGGGATATTGGGTTCGAGCCGCCCATTGGGCCCTTTATTCCCCGAAGTATTCAGCCATCTCGCGCATGCGGGACATCTGGTCCACGCCGAAGAGCGAAGTCGTCCTAACACAGGGGACTGCTCTATGTGTTAATGCAGCGCACCTCGGTTGCTGTTAACATACAGCGCTAACGTACAGAACTGTCCTCTATGTTGACCCCGTTTCAGTTGGCTTGCCCTGCGTGCGGGAAGCTGCCTTTCGGCCGTGGCCGCCCACGGCGCCGGCTTCGTCATAGCCGCTGTTCTGTGCCTGGCCTCGCTGAGGAAGGGCCAGCCCCGGTGATTCAGTACCTGTCTATCAGGTCGATGAGCTCCTGCTTCGAGTGCAGGCACGTCTTCTCGAGGATGTGCCGCGTGTGCGTGCGGATGGTGGGTTCGGATACGAAGAGCGCTTCGGCGATCACCTTCGCCGAGCGGCCGCGGGCAAGATAGGGAAGCACTTCGGCCTCGCGCCGCGTGAGGCCGAAGTCTTCGGTGATGACGCGCATCCTCTCCTCGTCGTCCTCGGACGCGTCTCCTTGGGAAGCAGACGCGTCCCCTTCGGACCCTTCGCTGCCGCTCGCGCTCGGGCAGTCGGCGGCAGGCGCTTCCCCCGAAGCCTCAAGGTTGGAGGCGCAGACGTCGGTGGTGTTGACGTCGGTGGTGCAGACCTTGGCCTTCTGCTTCGAGTTGCGGTACAGGAACCACAGAAGCATCGCAAGTATGTAGACCGCGCCTATGGACATGCCGACCATCGCATCGTTGCCCGCGTCGGGCACCATCATGATCAAGGACCCTATCCCTATCCCCACCAGCCGGCTCAGGAGGGAAACCCCTCGCACGATGCCGCCAACCACGAACCCCGACACGGTGAAATCGTACGAGCAGGAAACCACCATGTACCAGATGATCACGTCGAAGACGCCGTATATCGCGCTGATGACGGCGTTGAGCGCGACGGGCTGGTCGTGCCACAGGAACGGTATGGCCAAAAACGACAGGATAGAGATGGGGATCAGGACCTGGTAAACCAGGGTCAGGTCGACCTTTCGTCTGGCGACGAGCACCCCTACGAGCAGGACCGTCGCTGCGACCACGTTCGCGACGAGGGGAATCTCATGCGCCTGGGTGGCAGTGTCGGTGCTGAGCACGGCGGTTTCCCACATGAATCCGAAAAGGCACGACAGCACGAGCGAGGCGACGATCAGCGGAACGAGCGAAGCGACCGCCTCGATGTAGCGCCTCGAGGCAGGGGAGGGCTCGAGGACCGGTTCGCTTCGGCGGCATTTCTCCAAGCAGGCGAACGAAAGGACGGGCAAAGGCAGGATCGGCAGGATTCCTGGCATGTGCGCAAAGGAGACGCACAAGGTTATGGCGACGAACAGGACCGCCGTAAGCAGGAACGATGCGGGTATGGACACGGTCGTCGTCGAGGGATGGACGCGGCCCAGCACGTCGGCCCAGCTTCCCCAGAAGTACCCGAACCCGATGCCGCAGAGAAGCGCCCCTAGGAACAGCATCGCGTGCATTGCGCCGCCGGCCGAAGGCTCTCCTGCCATCCGGATCAGGACGAATCCGGCCAGGATGGCTGCGCAGAACGCCCATGATGGAATCCTGGCCACGCTTTCCAATGCCTTTTCGACCAAGGCCGATATGGCGAACAGCACCGTCATGTTCGCGACGAACGAGACCACCACGACGAAGGTGTTGCTCTCGGGGGTGTCGGCTGCGCCCGTAAGAAGGATGGAGCTTCTGAACGTGAGCATGCTCGAGGCCCAGAAGAAGGCGAGCCCCAGGCAATGCCAGCGCGCGGCAGGCCGTCCCGAATTGCCGATCGCGTTGCCCACTCAAGCCTCCCATTTGCGCCCGCGAAGGGCGAAGGCATGCATGCCTTCGCCTTGCGGATGCGCATAGATCCCTTCTCTCGTGCTTAATTAATGCGCCTATACAGTGCGGTTTGTCAAGAATCATCAGAAACTGATGATGCCTTGTTGCACTCTCGCGGCTAGCATTCTCACAGTCGAAAGGAGCGTAGATGCAGGATCTTGCAAACCGGCTGCGCGCATTGGGGGCGCTGTTCGTCCCGTTGGGCAGCCTTGGGGCCGAAGCGGCCTATACGGAAGCCGGGCTTGAGCCGCCTGCCCCTCGCATGCGTCGCAGGCTCGAGCTTGACGTGTTCACGCCCGGAGGCGCGGTTTCGCTTCTTCCCGTGGAATCGCTGTACAGGATGTGGGCCGATCCGCAAGCGCGCGGGCGCCGGCATGCGTGTGCGTTCGGCGCCGCCCGGCATATGTACCTGGGCGACAGCGCCCATCACGTGAAGGCGATCCTGCGCAGGCTCGGCTTGGAGGTCCCGGAAGGTTTCGAGGCGATGCCGGACCACATCTCGCTGCTTTGCGAACTTGCGGCCATCTTCGCCGAGTCCGGCAACGTCGGCGCGCTTGGCGGCTTTCTGCGCGAGCACTTCGACTGGACCGCCACGTACGCGTCGGAGCTTGCGTCGCGCAGGGCGGAACTCGAAGCATGCCGGGACGAAAGCATGCGTGCGTCCGAATGCGTCGAAGCCATCGACCACGCGCTGGCGCTGCTGGCGGAAGTGGACGACGTGGTGGCGCAGCTGACCGAACGGTTAGAAAGGCGCAAGAGCGCCTAAGTAAGAGCGCCTAAGAGATAGGCATTGGGAACAAAAACGCGAAACAACGCGGGCAATCGCCGAATCAGGCAACACGGAAAGCGAGGAGAAATGGAAGAGAAGGGTAGGAAGGCGCGTTTCAGCCCCACGCGGCGCGGCTTTCTGAAGGGCGGAGCGGCCACGTTGGCGCTTGCGGCGACCGCAGGCGTGTGCTCGCTTGCCGACTGGCAGGCGGAGCAGGCCGCCGCGGCGTCCGACGGGACGATTGCGACAGGGCCGTCGCTTTGCAACGGCTGCTCCAGCAAGTGCGGGCTTGTGGCGACCACCAAGGGAGGGCGCCTTTGGTTCGTGAACGGAATGAAGGACCACCCGTACGCCAAAGGAACGCTTTGCGGACGAGGGCAGGGCACGGCGCAATGGGCTTACGACGACGAGCGCGTCACGACCCCGATGAAGCGCATGGAGGACGGCACCTTCGAGCCAATCGGATGGGACCAGGCCTACAAGGAGATCGCCGAGAAGGTCCGGGACTTAATCGACACGTCAGGCCCAGGGGCCCTGGCCATGATCCAGGACCCTCGTCCTTCGGGAAAGTACTACACGAAGCGCTTCATCAACGCGCTAGGGTCCAACAACTTCTACACCCATGCCGCCGCATGCAACCTTTCCAAGGAAAGCGGCATAAACCAGGCCATAGGCGCCTCGAACTTCTCGGTGGACTGGCCTAACGCCAAAATGGTCGTGTTCATCGGTCGCAGCTACGGCGACGGCATCCGCCCTTCGTCCGTGAAGAGCGTGGCCGAAGCGGCGGACCGCGACACCAGGGTCGTCATAGTCGACCCCAGGCTCAACAACACGGGCATCTTCGCCACCGATTGGGTTCCGATAAAGCCGGGGTGCGACATCGCGCTCTTGCTTGGAATCGCGAACGTGCTCGTGACGCAGGACCTCTACGACCACGATTTCGTGGAGCAGCACAGCGTTGGGTTCCCGGAGTTCGCAGCCCAAGTCGCCGAATACACCCCCGAATGGGCGGAAGGCGTCTGCGACGTGCCTGCGGACAAGATCGTGGAATTGGCGCAGGACCTCGCGAAGGCCGCGCCGGCCTGCGCGATCGAGCCTTCGTGGCGCGCGGCGTTTGGATGCGCGCACCAGAACTCGTTCGAGACCGCGCGCTGCGTCTGCGCGGTGAACGCGCTGCTTGGCAACTGGGGCCAGAAGGGCGGCGCACTCATAACGTCGTCGCCCAAGTCGGGAGAGGTCGACCCCGTGAAGTTCCCGCCGGTGCCCAAGCCTGCGGGAAAGAGGGTCGGCGACGCGGAGTATCCTCTCGCCTTGAGCAGCATGGGGACGAACCTTGCCGTGGTCGAAGGATGCCTGGACGGAAGGATAGAGGGCGTCTTCTTCTACAACTCCAACGCGCTGCAGGGCTATTCGCAGCCGGCGAAATGGCGAGAGGCGCTGGACAAGGCGAAGCTCGTGGTGTCGGTGGACATCCAGATGAGCGAGACCTGCATGGCGTCGCATTACGTGCTTCCCGAGTGCACGTCGCTCGAGCGCATGGAGCTTCCGGAATTCATCGGCGGCAAGAAGCATTACGTGGCCATGCGCACGCAGGTGCTCGAGAAGATACACCCCGAGACGAAGCCGTGCGACCAGATATTCTCCGAGCTTGCACGCGCATGCGGCGTGGGCCAGTACTTCGACTTCACGGTGGAAGAGCTTGTCGAAGCCGAGCTTAACACGGTGGGCACCTCTATCGCGGAAGTCACCGAGAAGGGCATCGTCGAGCTTCCCAGCAGCTCTTTCGCGTACGGGGTGCCGAATTTCAACACGCCGACGGGGAAGTTCCAGTTCGCGTCGGAGAAGGTAGGGGCCGCGGGATTGAACCCAGTGATCGGGTACGTTCCTAGGCTGGTTGAGCCGACCGGCGACGAGTTCTACTTCGTCGGCGGAAAGCAGGGCATCCAGTCCCACACGATGACGCTCAACCTGAAGTCGCTGAACGACGTGTCGCGGGAATACGACCTCCAGCGCGTCTGGCTTTCGCGCTCCGACGCCAAGAGGCTCGGCATAGAGGACGGCGACATGGTCGAGATATCGTCGAGCGAGGCCAGCGGGAAGGTGGCTGCTAAGGTCACGGAGCGCCTGAAGCCCGGCGTGCTGTTCCTTCCCACCCATTACGGCGGGACGTCTCCCTACCTCACGCGGGCCAAGGGCTTCGGCGTCAACTTCATGGACTTCGTCCCTTATCACATGGAGCCGGGGGTAGGGGCTGCCATGACTCAGGAAGTTGCGGTCAAGGTTAGGAAGGTCGAAGGATAATGGCTCGTTATGGAATGCTGATCAACACCAAGAAATGCGTCGGTTGCTATGCCTGCAGGATCGCGTGCCAGATGTACAACGGGCTCGAGACCGACGAGGCCTTCATAAAGTTCTACGAAGAGGAGCACGGGCAGTATCCGTCCGTCTACGCCGAAAACGTTCCCGTCCAGTGCATGCATTGCGAAGACGCGCCTTGCCAGTCGGTGTGCCCGACGACCGCCACCTACACGACCGATTCGGGGGTCGTGCTGGTCGACGAGGACAAATGCATAGGCTGCAAGTACTGCATGGCCGCTTGCCCTTACAATGCGCGCATCCAGCTGCATCCAAGCGGCGTCGTGGAAAAGTGCCGTTTCTGCTGGAGCGATGGAGAGCCGGGCAATCCGCCCAAATGCGTCGGCACATGCATTTCCGGCGCCCGCATCTTCGGGGACCTGGACGATCCCGAAAGCGAGATCTCGAAAGAGGTCGCGCGCACCAACGCGCAGCCTTTGGCTGGCGACCTGACAAAAGCGAAAATCTACTACGTGAGGTGATGGGAAGATGGTTTGGGGACCGATGATTGCCTGGTACCTGTTCTTGGCGGGTGCCTCGGCTGGAGCTTTCATAACGGCGGCCTTCGTGGAAAAGAAGTATCCCGACAGCGTGAAGATGCGCATCGCAGGCAGGATCATCGCGCCTGTGTTCATAGCCATAGGCCTATTGCTGCTGATCCTCGACGCCGAGGCCGGGCTGCATAACCCGCTCAGGTTCGCCTATCTGGTCATGAACCCGGGTTCCGTGATGACGCTGGGAGTGTATTTCATCTGCGTGTACATGCCCGTGAGCATGGTGGTGGCGTTGCTTGAGATCCTCAAGAAGCGCGTGCCGACATGGTTGAACTGGGTGGGGATAGTGTCTGCCTTCTGCGTTGCGGCCTACACGGGATTCCTGCTCGGCGTCGTGCAGGCGTACCCTCTGTGGAACAACGCGATCCTTCCGGTCTTGTTCGTGATATCGGCGCTGTCTGCAGGCCTTGCCGCCACCAGCCTCGTGGGACTCGTCACCGACAGGGAGCGCTTCGAGAGGATGTGGCTCATCAAGAAGAGCCATGTCATCCTGTCGGCCATCGAGGTCGTGGTGCTGTTCACCATGCTCGTCATCGTGAACTCGGGAAGCCCCGAGGGAGCGGCTTCGGTGCACTCGCTGGTCGGAGGCCAATACGCGGCGCTGTTCTGGGGAGGCCTGGTGGTTCTGGGCCTTGTGGCGCCGTTCCTGATCGAGGGGTACCCGGTGTTCGTCACGAAGAAGCCCGAGACTTCGACGACGTCTTTGGTGGTGAGCATCATAGGCGAAGGCGGCGTGCTCGTCGGCGGCTTCGTGCTGAGGCTGCTGATCGTGCTGGCGGCCCTGCCGGTGGCGTTCATGTAACCCGGTGTGCCATTAGAACGCGTCTAATGGCACATTGCATTTGCCGGAGCCCTTCTTGCTGAAAACCTTGGGACCGGGCGTGCCATTGGATGTGTTCCAATGGCACGTATCGGCGTTTTCCGGAACCGCAGGAGCACCGCCAAGGCGGCTGCCGCAGGCACCAACATGGCCACCCACATGAGCGAATATACTATATGGCTGTAAGGGTGAACAGGGGGCGGGGCAAGTGTTCATCTGGAAAGCAGGCTGCCCGCTTTTCCATCCTACTTTTGAAGAATGAACGCTTGCCCCGCCCCCTGCTCACCCGCTGTTCCGCCTTCCGTTGCATGGAGCGAAGGGCATAGCCGTATGGAGGAAGCCAACATGGTTGAAGAGGTGCCAGGGCCGGGGACGCGCCCCAAAGTGCCGCGCGGCGTTCCAGCGGACTACCCCGAGCGTTGGAGCCGCTGGACGAAGCGGTTCCGGGGGCGCGGGTCGGATGGGCGCGTGAAGGCGCTGCGCGTTGCGGACAAGGTCATCGTCGTCCTGTTCGTGGCAATGTACGTGCTTATGGCGGTGGGATGTGCAGGCGCCATGCCTGCTGCGGTCATAGGCTACGTCGCGTCGACCGCGGCCTGCTTCGTGGCCATGGGGCTGATCCGCAGGTGGTTGAACGCGCCCCGGCCTTACGAGGTGTTCGACATCAAGCCCCTCGTTCCGAAGAAGGACCTGAAAAGCGGAAGGTCGTTCCCGTCGCGCCATGCGTTCTGCGCGTTCCTCATAGCGACCATGTTCGCCATAGTGTTCCAATCCGTCGCCGGGATGGTGCCCCTGCTGCTCGCCGCCGCGCTGGGCGTCGTCCGCGTCTTGGAGGGAGTGCACTTCCCGCGCGATGTGGTGGCCGGGGCAGTGCTGGGAGTAGCGGCCGGCTTCGCCTGCACCGCCGCCATGGTGGCAGTCTAGGGCGCTATTCCGCGTAGTCGGTTTCCACCTGCACGTCGAACGAGAACTCCGGGTATCTTTTCCGCATGGCTGCGACCAGGTCGTCTTTGGCCTTCTTGCCGTCGGCCTTGAGTTTGACCACCATGTCGAAGTAGCAGGTCTTCGTGTCGGGGTCGACGTAGAAGGCATGCACGTTCACAACGCCGTCATCCCTCTTCGCCAGCTTTTCGAGCGCCTCCCTCATGGGAGCGAATTCCGGCGTGGTGTTGTCGGTGCGGATCCCCACGGTCAGCTCGACGTTGAACTTCTCCTGCAGCCCCTTGGCGATGCTCCTGGTGAGTTCGCCTACCTGGCGCGCCGTGAGGTCGTCGGGGACGTCGATGTACACCGATCCGATGATCTTGTTGGGGCCGAAGTTGTCCATCACGACGTTGTGGACGTCGCAGACGTTGGGAAACGTCCGGATGTAGCGTTTGATGTTCGCGACGTGTTCGCGGTCTTCCGGCGTGCCGATGATGGGGGCCAGGGCGTCGTGCAGCACCTCGATGCCGGCCTTGCACACCACAATGGAAATGACCACGCCCACGGCGCCGTCGATGTTGACGTTCCACAGGTTCTGCGCGAATGCGACCACCAGCGTGCCGGCCGAAAGCACCGCGTCGTAGTTGGAATCGACGCCGGAGGCTATTAGGGCCTCGCAGCTCGTCTTGTCGCCGTAGCGCTTGAAGACGATGCCGAGCGCCACCTTGCCCAGGATGGCCACCACGATGATGGTGATGGTGATGGTCGAATAGCTTGGTGCAGCCGGGTGGATTATCTTGAGGATCGACTCCCTCAGCGAAAGGGCGCCAGCCACCAGGATGATGACGGCGATGACCACCGACGTCAGGTACTCGATGCGCCCGTACCCGAACGGGTGCTTTGCGTCGGGTGGCCGGCCGGCCACCTTCGTGCCCACGATGGTGACGATGGACGACAGCGCGTCCGTGGCGTTGTTGACGCCGTCGAGGATGATGGCGATGGAGTGCGAGAAGAAGCCGATGACCATCTTGAAGGCCACCAGCAACATGTTGCCTGCGATGCCGATGACGCTGGCCTTGACGATCTCGTGCTCGCGGGCGGATGGCGTCATGTCCGCATGCGGTTTCGCCGCCGGATGTATGTTGGACTTGTTGGCCATCCCGTTGCCTCCTTGCGTCCATCGTAGCCGCTTCGCCGCAGAAACCTGCGGCATCGTGCGATTGACAACAAAAGGATGACCGCATTATGGGACGGGGAGGTTTGACTCGCGTTACGTTATAAACCCGTGACGCATCCCTGCCTTTCTTGCCCCAATGTCACCCGTTGCGCTGTTTCCGGCAGCAAACTCACGATGAAGCAGGGCTGGCCGGGGGCCTTCTTAAAACGAGTCAACGATGTAAAGTGATTTGCGGACCCGATAGGACTCAGGCGAAAGGGCTGCGATGGATTCGATCATCCGGTTGGACCACGCGACAAAGGATTACGGAAACGGCCGCGGAGTATTCGACCTTTCCTTTTCCGTCGAGCGTGGAGAAGTGGTGGGATTCCTTGGCGCGAACGGTGCCGGGAAGTCGGTTACCATGCGCATGCTCATGGGATTCATCCGGCCACAGGAAGGCAGCGCGTCGATCGTAGGGCTCGACTGCTTCTCGGACCGAGCCGCTATCCAACGGCACGTGGGCTACCTGCCGGGCGAGCTGGCTTGCCCGTCCGACATGACCGGCGCGTCCTTTCTTGACTTCATGGAGGCGATGAGGGGGAAAGCCGGGCGGAAACGGCGCGAACGCCTGGTCGCCTTCTTCGAGCTCGACCCCGATGTTCGCATTCGATCCATGTCGAAGGGCACCAAGCAGAAGCTCGGCATCGTGGCGGCCTTCATGGGAGAGCCCGACGTGCTTCTCCTCGATGAGCCTACGAGCGGGCTCGACCTGCTCATGCAGCGCAGATTCGTCGAGCTGGTGCGAGCCGAACGAAAGCGAGGGACGACCGTGCTGCTGTCCTCCCACGTGCTGGGCGAGGTCGAAAGCACGTGCGACAGGGCCGTGTTCATCCGGCACGGGCGCTTGTCGTCGGAAGCCCGTGCGGCAGAGCTCACCCTCGACGACACGCTCGAACGGCTCTATGGCGCAGAAGCGCTAGGGCTTCACTGGACCGCGCGAGAAGGCCATGGCGGTCAGGACATCGAAGCCGCTGCGTTGAAGGGAGGCCGCCAATGATTCGGGCCCTGTTCGCGCGCAGCATGCGCAGCCTCGTCGTCGTGGCCGCGGTTCTCGTTGCCGTGGCGGTCATGTACATAGCCTCGGTCGTCTATCTGTACGACCCGGCGGTCAGCGAAAGCCTGACGGCCATGCAAGAGGCCATGCCGGAACTGTTCGCGGCCTTCGGAATGGCGAATGCCGCCTCGACGTTGCTCGACTTCCTCATCAACTACCTCTATGGCTTCCTGTTCACGGCGTTGCTCATCGTCCTTGCGGCCTATCTTGCCCATAGGCTTGTCGCAGGCCCCGTGAGAGACGGGTCGGTCGCATGGATCCTTGCGACGCCCCGTTCGAGAATGGCCATCGTCCTCACGTTCGTAGCCGTCGAGATGGCGACCGTCGCCTTGATCGTGGCATTGTGCTGGCTCGCGGAAATCGTCTTCTGCGAGGCATGGTTCCCCGGCGAGCTCGACCAAGGCGGCTTGGCCCGAGCGAACGTCGGGTTGTTCGCGCTCGGCTTCTTCATGGCTTCGCTTTGCCTTGCCTTGACGTGCGTGTTCAAGAACCCCAGCCTGGGGCTGGGGGTCGGCGCTGCGGCTTGCGTGCTGTTCTTCCTCATGCAGCTTGCTGGCACCGTAGGGGAGGGCTTGGCTTGGGTGGCCGACCTGTCGCCCTGCGCGCTTTTCGACGCCTATGGCCTTGCCGCGGGCGATGCGGGAGCCTTTGCGGGCATAGCTTTGGTCGGCGGCATCGCCATCGCCTTGAACGCGCTGGCTGCCGCCGTGTTCGTGCGTCGTGATTTCAGTCTTTAGGCTTCGGACCGAACGGGTCCCTTCGCGAGGAATTCAGGCTTGTACGCCCAACTGCGCAGGATTTCCGTCCACTGGCGGTATGCGTTCAAGAAGGCGTCGAGGTCTATAGGGTCGCGGCTCGAGAGACGCTGGTGCAGGTACCCGTCGCCTAGCATGATGAGCATGTCGAGCATTTCGCGCGGATCCACATCGTCGCGGAAGCGGCCGAAGTCGACGTTCTTGAAGAAGCGGTCGAACATGGCGTCAACTTGGCGGTTCGTCCAATCGGCCATCGTGTCGCGTATATCGCGGTGGTCGGCGTAGAAGGCCCTGATCGAGAACTCGAAGGCCCAGGGCCATTTGCTCAAGGTGGCGATCTTCTGTTCGCCGGCGTAGAGCAGCAGGTCGAAGAAGTCGTCGATGGAGTAGAAGTCGTCGTCGACGACCCACTCGACCACGCGGTCCATCAGGTAGTCGATCGTGTGCACGTAGAGCGACTTCTTGTTGCGGAAGTAGAAGAACAGGAGTCCTTTGGACATCTTTGCGCGACGTGCGATCTCTTCGGTGGAGGCGCCCTTGTAGTCGTTGCGGCCGAACCCTTCCACCGAGGCTCGCATTATGGCCTCCTGGCGCTCGGGAGGCAGCGCGTCGAAGTCGCCGTGACGGTTTGGTTTCTGCTGCATGAAGGAGCCTTCCCCGCGCTCAAGGCGCTGACCAGTCAGTCAATTCAAGGCAAGTCTATCCCATTGACCAGAATGATGAAGGGGGCAACGAGCAGCGGGGCCTGAATGCGCGAACGCCGTCGCAAGGACGGCGTTCGATGCCCAGCATGATGCCCTGAGCGTTTTGGTGGATGCTGAAGGGGATGATTTGGGAATGGAGCGGGCGACGGGAATCGAACCCGCGTTAGAAGCTTGGGAAGCTTATTCCTTACCCGACCTTCCGCGACTCGAATTAACCGTCTGAC
>CBCTKQ010000003.1:0-29395 GCA_965147515.1 uncultured Eggerthellaceae bacterium
TGATTTTGCTGGAAAGGGGCATGTCGTATCCGACACGGGTCGAGTAGACGATGCCGTAACCCTCCTGAAGCGCCTCATAGAATAGTTTGACGTCAAGCAAAGGTTCGGGCATGTCGATGGCGTACAGCACGCAATAATCTGCGTCGGAATAATACACCCCAGCTCTCCAAGCAGCATGTGCGCCGAAGTTGCGAGATAGCCTGACGACCTTAATTTGCACTCCTGGTATATCAAGTTCGCACAGCTTGCGAAACGTTCCGTCTTTCGAACCGTCGTCCACGAAGACGAACTGCACGGAGAAGTCGATGGCGGCGAGGAGATTTCTGATCTCCCGTTCAACGTGAGGTACCGTCTTCTCTTCGTTGAAAGCTGGCATAATTACGGAGATATCAGGTTTTTCAAACGGTCCCGCGGCATCGTCTATGTTTGTATCGGTGTCTGTAACGTAAAGGGCCACGTAACCCTCCAAGCATTCTTTCATACTTGGCCTTTTGGCTGAAAAGCGAAATAACAACGTAAAGTGATTATACACGATGCAAGCTAGCCGATAACGTGCGTGATGACTCCAGCACCCGGTCAGGGGTTCAAGGCGAGAATGTATGGTGAAGGCATGGAATGCGGCTTGCTTGCCCTCTTTCGGGTCTTATCATGCTTGCTATCGTTTTCTTCAACAGGATATAATTCCAAGAATAAAGCCATGCGAAAAGCCGATCAGGACCAAACGACCCTGGATAGCCTATGAGTAAAACCTGGAATATAAAAGCACACCGGCTTGTTATCTCCGCTATGTTGGCTTTGCTTTTATCGCTGTCTTTTCCTATCAGCGCCTTTGGTGAGCAGGCTGACGTCGAGCCTCCTGTGTTTGACAAGACATCTTCCTCGGAGCCTGCAGGTTCGGAAACGGCTGATGAAGGTAGCATAAGCGCAAGCGACACCATGCTCGTAACGCTGGAGACCTCGAATGGCTTCGTCGGCAACTCGTCTACCATATCAGTTGATGGCATAGGCGAGGTCGAATGCGACGTAGAATTCTGCGAAACAATCGACGACATGGGGATACAGCCCGTTACCGGCTTCGCCGCTTCCCGAGACTCTGAACCGGCCACTCTGCTCATGGATGTCCCCGCTGGAGTATCTGCTGAAGAGGCGATTAGTGCGCTGGAAAACCTTCCCGGTGTTGTCAACGCTCAGCCGAACTACCTCTATGAGTCCCTGGGCGGGGTCTTTCCGAACGACCCGTTGTGCCGGAACGCCCAATCCAGCCAATATTATCTCTTCAAAAGCCGGATAACCGATGCATGGGCGCAGGCCTCGTGCGATTACGGGATCAGCGTTGCCGTCCTGGATACCGGATGCCGCATGGACCATGAGGACTTGGCAGGAATACTGGACTTCAGCAACGCGTACGATGCGCACAACGATTCGGCGTTGACGTCGTCGTCAGCCTCCTATGGGGATCCAAACGGCCATGGTACGCATGTCTGCGGGATACTTGGCGCCCAGGCCAACAACGGAATCGGGATAGCGGGCGCTTCTTACAACGCCAAGGTGATACCCGTCAAGGTGTTCGACGACTACGGAAAATCGGCAAGCACGCTGACGTTAACCCGCGCGCTCGAATATTTGATGAAAAGGATGGATTCGGGGGACATTAACAATCTCAAGGTAATCAATATGAGCCTGGGAGTGTATCGAGGAGGTACGCAAAACTCCGGCCTCGACCTTGCCTTGGAAAAAGCCATCGACAGGCTCCGGGAGGAATACGGCGTTCTTTGCGTTTGTGCAGGGGGCAACGGGGACGACTACACGCGCGAACCCAGAACGGGCGTGGTATACCCCTCCGACTACGACAAATGCCTTTCCGTGACAGCACTACAGTATGACGGCTCGAACTTCTATTGGTCCGACTACAACCAATACAAAGACATAAGCACGTACGGAGGGAACATTTACTCGACTTATAAAGGATCCAAAGACGATTACACGTGGCTGTCAGGTACCTCCATGGCAGCCCCAGTTGTTTCCGGGGCAGCGGCATTGCTATGGGCTGCGAACCCGTCCCTTTCAGTGGATTCCGTAGTCGAGGCGCTGGAGACAACGGCCGCGCCGGTCGACGACGAAACGAACGACCGGAGAACCACGAGCGGCTCCAAGGGTTCGCTGGATGCGGCTGCCGCAATGCGCGAGATAACGGGCTTAGATGCAGGACTCAATAACGATCTGGATTATGCGCTGTCGTGGGATAAGTCCTCCTGTCTAAGCAATGGAAGCATAAAGGGAAACACCCCCGTGACTTTCACTATAAGTGGGAAAGGCGGGTCAGGAAACTACAAGTATTGGGTGGGATCGGTAGGCCTTACGGTTGATGACGACTACTATTACTATGATTCCGAATTCAGGAACGCTTCCTATAAAACCGACAACATGTTTACTTACACGTTTGTGTCCTCGGGGAAGTATAGAATCCAGCTAGGTGTACAGGACACGTCAAACAACACATTCAATACCGGATATTATTACCTGACGATAAATGACCCGTCATGCCCCTCCTTGGAATCCGTTGCTGACACGATAGTCGCAGATTGTGACGCCAAAGGATTCGCCACCGAATACGAAAAGGCCCTCTTCTTCCATGATCGCATAACTCAAGGGGTCGAATACGACCATAGTTGGACCTATGCAGGCGCTGCGGGAGTGCTGCTCAGAAAAAAGGGCACATGCGAAAGCTTCCATAGGGCATATACGATGCTTTTGGAGCGCGCCGGAATAGCTACCAGCAGGCAGATTGGCGGAGGTCACGTCTGGACGGCAGTCAGACTCGATGGCGTATGGACAATGGTAGACGCAACATGGGATGCCGGAACCTTTGCTGAAGCCCAGGAGTATAAAAGCCATCTATATTTCGGAATTACCGACGAGATGATCGCAAAGACGCATACGGGAGCAAGCTACAGCGGCTATCCATGCGATTCTCTCGAGAGGAACTATTTCATAAGGTCGGGAGAGATAACCAAATGGTCTGGCACGATAAAGGATCAGATTTTGAAAAAGGCTGATAACGGGGCAACGTCTTTCAGAGTCGATGCCGCCTATCATTCCGATCCTACGATTTACAAAATCATCTATCCCCTCGTCGCCCATTGGCTCAACAAGGAGCAATGGGAAAACAGAAACATAAGCGTTTCCTATTGCCTGGATGAGTCGAACTATGCGAATAGCTACTATGACGTCAACGTAATACCGTTCGGAAACGTGGAAAGCTTCGTCAGCCGCCTCTATCAGAACGTTCTTAACCGTTCCTACGACGTCGGCGGCCTTAACACCTTTTCTTCTTATCTGCACTCCGGCGGCTCTGCCGCGGAGGTAGCCTGGGGCTTTTTCGGCTCCGACGAGTTCTCGAGCAGGGCTCTGTCCAACGAAGACCGCATAACAATAGCATATAGGACGATGCTCGACCGAGAACCCGATTCTTCGGGACTGGAGGCATGGAAGCAGGCCCTGTCCTCGGGAATGAGCATACGCGCCATAGTTGCAGGCTTCTCCGGTTCGGACGAATTCCGTGCATTGTGTTCGAGGTGGGGAATACTGTCGGGACATATCACGGTCGTAGAGCCACGAGACGTGAACCCTGGGGTCACAGGCTTTGTTTCCAGGCTCTATTTCTATGTGCTCGATCGGCAATATGATACAAGCGGGTTGAACAACCATGTGTCGATCCTCCTTTCCGGAGGTTCGGCAGCCGAAGCTGCTTGGGGTTTTTTTGGGTCCCAGGAATTCATGCACAAGGCTCTTTCCGACGAGGAAAGGGTTACGATAGCCTATAGAACCATGCTTGACCGAGAGCCAGATCCTGTGGGGTTGTCCGAATGGAAAAAGGCACTGCGTTCGGGCATGGGCATGAGGAATCTGATTCTCGGATTCGCCGGCTCAGACGAGTTCTCTTCGATTTGCGCACAATATGGCATAAGAAAATAGATTCGAGCCTTTTTGTGTCGGATTGAAATGGTTTTTGGACAATTTATCGTCACAGACTTGCCGTTTGTCGCGCATAAGTTGTTATCATACCGTTACGTATCGTCGCATGCTCGGTGTATGAGTAAACGTTGCATAGGAAGGTATCTTCATGAACAAGCTGAAGAAGCTGTTTTCTTTTTTCGTCTCGCTTGCCTTGCTCGCATCAATGGTGCCTGCAGCTGCGTTCGCCCAAGATAATCAGATCGGCGAGGCCAACAGCGCGGCTATATCAACTGCGGAATCTTCCGAGAATCTGTCGTTGCCGGAAGATGCTGTTGAGGCAGAAGGAACGTCAGAGATATGTGAAACGTCAGATTCAGAGGAACGCACTATTTCGGAGGATTCTGTCGGACAGCTTTCCGATGTCGAATACGTTTACATCGAATCGTTCGAACTGACCCGGTCGGCTACGCAGAACGTAGTCGTATCGGTTCGCAAGAATGGTTGGGATTTGGCCGAAGCGGAGCTTGCAATCACGTCGTTGTCCCAAGATCCTGAAATCATACTGGAAGCAGCCAAGATAGTGGACGAGGCGATCCTGTTCGAGTGCGACGCTTCGAGGCTTAGCGTCGGCTGCTATTCCGTAGGGTACATTCGTTGCCTTTTCCAGAAAGAAGGACTTGGCACGTCGTGGATCAAGTACGACTTGAGCGAAGACCTATCTTCCGGCTACGAATTCAATGTTATCGAGAGTGGAGATTCTTCCGTGTGCGATGAGGGCACGACCGCCTATGTGCTTGATTCGGATGGCGAGATGCGGGCCGCTGACAGCATTGGTGACGCCATTGACATTGCCAAGTCGCAGGATGGTGTATCCACGTTTGGAATGGCGCCTTACGGCAACGTCACCGTGGTTTTGGACCCAGGCCATGGCGGACATGATGGAGGCGCAAGCGCCAACGGTCTTGTTGAGAAAAATCTTAACCTTAAGATCGCCCTTGCGTGCAGGGACGAACTCAGTCAATACGCGGGAATAACTACATATATGACAAGGTCTGATGATACGTTTGTGGAGCTTGCCGATCGCGTGAACTACGCCAAGAGCAAAGGCGCCTCTGTTCTCGTGAGTTTTCATAATGATTCGGCTGGATCAAGCGCACATGGGTCTTCGGTAATAATTCCGCATTACGGAGAGCAGCATGCAATCGGTGATGCTCTTGGGAACCGCATCCTCGCGCAACTGTCATATCTCGGATTGAGTTCTCGAGGAACGTGGTCGAAGCTGGAAACGGACGGCACCGATTGGTATGCAATCAACCGGCTGTCATACGATGCAGGAATCACAGGCATCATCGTCGAGCATGCGTTCCTGACGAACGCCTCGAATGCGGCTTTTCTTGCAAACGATGCCAACCTGACCATGATGGGCATTGCGGATGCCACGACCATTGCACAGCATTTCGGAATGTCGAAGATCTCCCGGGAAGCTGCAGAGGCATTCGTCAATCGCCTCTATCATGCAGCACTGAACCGCCCAGCCGATAGCGGTGGGTTCGAAAGCAACGTGAACGCCCTTCTGACGGGTTTCCCGGCTGCGCATATGGTCAATAATTTCTTCATCTCGAACGAGTTCGTCGCCAGAGGGCTGTCCGATGAGGAGACCATCGATTGTATCTACATGGCCATGATGGGGAGAGGTGCCGATTCGGGCGGGATGGCTTCGTGCATGAGCATGCTCGAGGTGGGGATGAGCATAACGGGGGTCATTTCCCAGCTTTCACGTTCTGCTGAATACTTCAACATGTGCACGTCTGGAGGGCTAATGCCCGGAATCGTGTTCACGACGGAGCCCAGGGACGTCAACTTCGGCGTCACCTCCTTCGCTCACAGGCTCTACACGGAGGTGCTCGGCAGGGACCACGACATCCCGGGCCTCAACGCCAACTGCCAGACGCTCCTGAACGGCGTGTCGGCGGCTGGCCTGGCCCACGCCTTCTTCTTCTCGGCCGAGTTCCATTCGAAGGGGCTCTCGAGCCGAGGCCAGGTGGAGGCGGCCTACAAGGCCATGCTCGGCCGGCCTTCTGATTCCTCCGGAAGGGACGCCTGGGCGCAGATGCTCGACGTGGGCATGAGCCTCGTGCCCATCCTGTCGGGCTTCTCGCAGTCGGCGGAGTTCCGATCCATATGCGCGTCCTGCGGGATCAACCCAGGGTATCTCGCTCCATCCGAGCCCAGGGATGTCAACTTCGGCGTCACCTCCTTCGCTCACAGGCTCTACACGGAGGTGCTCGGCAGGGACCACGACATCCCAGGCCTCAACGCCAACTGCCAGACGCTCCTGAACGGCGTCTCCGCAGCAGGCCTCGCCCACGCCTTCTTTGTCTCGGGCGAATTCTCTTCGAAACAGCTTGGCAGTGGCGAAATGGTCGAGATTGCTTACAAAACGATGTTGGGAAGGCCAGCGGACTCATCTGGGAAGGAAAGCTGGAAATATTTGATGGATGCCGGAATGCCGGTCACCCTTCTCGTGGCTGGTTTCTCGGGATCGGAAGAATTCAAGTCGTTATGCAGGCAATATGGGATGAATTCTACGCCTATTGCATATGACCCTCGTGATATCGAGAAATACAGCGCTGGCCGCATCATGGGGCATACAGACGCATATATCATCGACAGCATGGTGCGTATGTTCAACTCCAAGCATAAGACGTATCCCGACGTCTATGCATCGAAGGGAGCACCGACGATAAGAGACTTTTGCAGCCAGCTGTATAGGCAGGCTACGGCAGAAGGCGTGAGGCCTGAAGTTCTGTTCTGCCAGGCCATGAAGGAGACGGGTTGGCTCCGATTCGGAGGCAGCGTCGTTCCGGAGCAATGCAATTTCGGCGGCCTGGGAGCTACGGGTGCAACAGTCGGCGGCGCATGGTTCGACAGCGTGGAGATAGGATTGCTGGCTCAGGCTCAACACCTCAAACTGTACGCTTCGACAGACGATTGCAATGTGAAGCCGATAGTCGACCAGAGATGGGACGCTGCCGTCGAGAAATGGGGTCGCGGTTCCGCGGTGTCGCTGCAGAAGCTTAACGGCAAGTGGGCTGTTCCCGGCGATGGGTACGGTGAATCCATTCTCGCCATGGTCGAAGAGCTCTTGTCGATATAATTGGGACAGCAAGCACCGGAGAACGCATATCGGAGGATTCCTTGATAGACGTAATTCTTTTGTCGGGAGGTTCGGGGTCCAGGCTATGGCCTCTGTCCAACGAAGCACGCTCCAAGCAGTTCCTGAAGGTTCTACGCGACAACGAGGGCTATTCCCAGTCGATGGTGCAACGCACGTTTTCCATGCTGGAGAACGTGCCGGTGGAGAAGCGCATAACCATTGCGACGTGCGCTTCCCAGACCGTGTCGATAGATTCTCAGGTGTCCGGCGGCTATGATTTGGTCGTTGAACCCGAAAGGCGGGACACTGCGCCAGCGATCATGCTCTCGGCGATGCATCTTGCATTCAGCGAGAACGCAAACCTTGACGACACCGTCGTCGTGATGCCCATAGACACTTATGCGGCACAAGGTTATTACGACAACATCATTCGCCTTGACGAGGCCGTTCAACAAGGAGTTTCCGACCTCGTTCTGATGGGTGCTTCGCCAACGTACCCATCGGAAAAATTCGGCTATATCGTCACCGAAGGCACGACCTCTCCACGAAGAGTCACCAAGTTCGTCGAGAAGCCAGACGTGAAAGAGGCAGAGACCCTTATATCCAAAGGTGCGCTGTGGAATTGTGGCGTCTTTGCCTTCAAATTGCGCTATCTGGTTGACATTGTGAGCGGATATGGAAACTTTGAATCGTTCGAAGAAGTGCTCGACCAGTACTCGACTTTGCCGAAGATAAGTTTTGATTACGAGGTCGTAGAAAAGGCAGATTCGATTGCCGTCATCGCCTATAACGGCATTTGGAAAGACCTAGGCACATGGAACACGCTTACGGAAGAGATGGCCGACTTCCAGTCAGGACGCGTGGTTACATCAGATTGCAGGAACACTCATCTTATCAACGAGACCGGGCTCCCCATGGTCGTATCGGGGCTTCAGAACGCAGTCGTAGTTGCAACACCGGACGGCATCCTAGTGTCCGACAAGCAGGCCAGCGCTCACCTAAAGCCTCTTGTGTCCGAGGCTGCGGAAACGCGTCCCATGTACGAAGCGCGCAAGTGGGGAGAATACAAGGTTCTAAGCCAGGATTCTTTCCTTTCGGGAACTTGCTCTCTGGAGAAGATTCTCATTATAAAACCAGGTGCGCAGCTTTCCTATCAGCGTCATAAACTGCGCTCCGAGGTTTGGACTATAGTTGATGGGGAAGGGGAGGTTGTAATTGGCGAAGACGTGATTCCCGTCTCTCCAGGCTCGGTTGTCTCCATCCCGAAGGGCGAGAAGCATTCCGTGCGAGCCAACACCGAGCTGCATATAGTAGAGGTTCAGATAGGTACAGAGCTTGTCGAGGAAGACATCGAGCGTTTCGGCTTTTTCTGGCCGGAAGAAGCCGAATAGCCACTGGGTGGTGTTACTGTAATGCGACGGCGAACATGTCTTTCTCCAGTTCGCTGAACGCGGAATTGCTTCCCACGAAGGACATGCTGAGCATGTCCTTCTCTGATATATATCTCGTAACGTCCTTTATTGACTCCAAGTCTACCAAGTCGATGAGCACGATTATCTGCTTATTTTTGCTTGCATATGGTCCGCAGGCTGCCAGATAGGAGAATTGCCCGTTTGCGTCGGAGGCAAGGCAGGCGTTGCGGAAATCGTTCAGCATGCTTTTTTCCCACTGGCTGACACCAAGGTAGTGCTTGCGAGAACAGCAATTCGGGATGGGGTCAACATCGCATTTTCCCCTGATAATGTCTGCCGGCGACAGCTTCCGAAGCGTTTCTTTGGAAGAAATCACACTTTCTATCCCGAAGCTTGCAATGGCTTCCATTATTACCTCTGAACTCGCTTCTCCGCTAGACTCCCTGACGAATATTACGGGGATTAGCTCGTGGGACAACAAGGGAGAGAGGAGAATGGACTCGGCGTAGTCGTCGAATTCGACAATCGCAACCTTGTCGAATTCGATGCCAAGATCGTTGAATTGCTCCAAAAGCCAGACGGAGTACTCAAGCACGTTTCCCGTTCCGGACAAGTCGATGATTTCGGGATTCCAGGGCAGTTCGCCTAATGCGTCAAGAAGCGGTTTTGCAGCAGATCCGCAATCTATAATGTATATCCTTTCAGGCTTCTTGTTGAACAGGAACCTTTCCACCGGAGGAGTCAGTTCGTCTTTGCCGGGAAGCAGTATTGGCGCATCGAGCTTGCCTGCAAGCGGTGCAGCGAGAACCCCGTTGATGTGCGTCGTTATCGGGGAAAGAATCACATCGCTGCAAGGCCCTTTAGCGCCCCATCCCTTATTGGCGAGATTCGCCGAAAAATCCGCCGGAGAGTTTCCCGAAATGGAATCGTATCGAAGAGATCCTTTGTCTTCCGGAACCCTGTTCAAAAGGTCGAACACGAAACTTTCGGATTCGACATCTCCAGTTCTTCCTCCAAGGCCCCCGTAAATCGTACAAACCCTGTTGGCACTTCCCGACAGTCTCACGTGCCCCTTCTCTATCCATATTGCCTTGTTGCAAAGGCGTGCTATCTGCTCGTTGCTGTGAGAGACGATCAGGACGGTTACCCCGTACTTGTCTATGAGGGTCTGTATCCTGTCTTCGCATTTCTTTTGGAACATAAAATCGCCAACGGAAAGAACTTCGTCAACAATCAGGATGTCTGGGACTATAACGGTGGCAACCGCGAAAGCGACGCGTGCCACCATTCCCGATGAGTAGTTCTTCATAGGCATATCTAGGAATTCTTTGATTTCGGCGAAGTCAACTATTTCGTCGAAATGGTCGCGGATGGTCTTGTCCGAGTAGCCCAGCAGCGCGCCGTTCATGAATATGTTCTCGCGGGCCGTCAGCTCCATATCGAAGCCGGCTCCAAGCTCTATCAGGGGTGCAATCGTTCCATTGACCGTGCATTTTCCGGTAGTGGGGTCAAGCACGCCCGCTATGATTTTCAGAATCGTAGACTTTCCGGACCCGTTTGTTCCCATGATTCCGAAAACGTCGCCACGCTTCACTTCGAAAGAGATGCGGTCGAGCGCACGCAGTTCCTTGAATTTAAGCTCGTGCTTTGCGATTGCTATGAAGTATTCCTTGAGGTTGTTGAGTTTCTCGCTGGCCATGTTGAATACCATCGAGACGTCGTCGACCTTTATGATGGTCTCTCGTTCGTCTTCGTGCAGCTCAACGAATTCGGTTTCGAGCTTCGAAGTGTTTACATCCATTGGCATCTTGATCGCACCTTAGACGTAGAGAATGAACTTGCGCTCGGTCTTCTTGAAAACCAGGATCCCTATACAGAAGGCGACGAACCCCATTCCCAGACAAAGAAGATTGGACTGAAGCGACGGCGTCGTCTGGTACATCATTATGTCGCGGAAGTAGCAGACGTAATGCCACATTGGGTTGAACTTCTCGAAAACCAGCATCCAGTCGGGAAGTATAGATAAGGGGTAAAAAAGAGGGGTGGCGTAAGTCCAGGCCGTTATGACCACGCCCCAAAGATGACATATATCGCGGAAAAAGACGGCCAGCGAAGACAGCACCATACCAAGACCCGCACTGAACAAGAACACGTACACCAAGAGAAGCGGCAACAGCAGGATGTTCACCGTGGGCGTTATGTGAAAGAACAGCATAACGGCAAGGATGGCCAGAAGCGACAACGCGAAGTTGATGAGCTGGAATACGGCTTTTTCCAACGGGAAGATTATCTTGTTGATGCGAATCTTCTTGATTAACGATGAGGATTCTATTATCGAAGTCATCGCCGTGCTTGTGGTATCTGACATGAGAGCGAAAAGCGTCGTTCCCAGGATGAGATAGAGCGGGAAGTTCTCTATGTCGAACCTGAAGAAGGCGCTGAATACGGCGCTAAGCACGCACATCATCAGCAGCGGGTTCAAGACCGACCATAGAACACCAAGCACGCTGCGTCGGTACTTCAACTTAAAGTCGCGCGAGACGAGTGTTTTAAGGATATGCCAGCTTTTCGCCAGGTTTAGCTTGTTGGAAGGAGTATCCCCCATAGATTCCTAACCTTAGGCAAATCAATAATGTGCAAGCGACATGATATTATAGCCCAGAAGCTCGCAGCATTTCCGGGTTGAGGGTTTGATCCGGACGCAATCAGGGGACTTGTGCAGTCGGCCCGTAAGAGGCCGCGAGAGAAGGCTTCTCTATGCTTTCATATCGTCTTTTCAACATAGATGGCAGCATCGATGGTGGGGTTGCTGAAGATCTGCAGGCGTTATGCTCGGCATTGAACTCCGTTGACGAAGACGCAACTTTGGTTCTCATATGCCCTGAAGACGTCGCTGTGGGTGCAGAAGCCATTAAGGAAATGGCGGAAGCTTCCTCGCTTTTGGACAGGCATGGAGTCATATGCGCACGCATAATCAGCTCGAGTAGCTCCGCAAACGATGCTGACACAGTATCGTCGCAATGGGAGCAATTCGCTCAGAGCATGCCGCGTTATTCGCTTGAATGGAGACCAAGAACAACCTGCGTCCTGATTAAATGCGTTTTAATCAGGACCCTTGGTGGCTTTGATTCGAGCTACGAGACGTTTATTGGTTGTCTGTGGGACTTCGCTTTCAGAGTGAACGATTTCGGGTACTCGACGCTTCTAGACAACAAGGTATGCGCTGTAAGGGAAGCTGCTTCTGTATCGAAAGCCGAATGGGAGGACCGGTCGCCGTCCGCTGCAGATCTTCTAAAGCTCAAAAACCGCTTCGAATGCTTCTTCGATATGGGGCTTAACTACAAAGCCGACGTTTTTTACGATCTCGTTCAGGGGGAATGGGACAACCGTGAGCGCCGTTCCTCCATCCTCTTCGAGTTCTCCACAATGGATGATTTTTATTGCGGGACTTCGGAATACCAGGTCGCCATGCTCAGGTATTTTTCTCGGCTTTATTCTGATAAGTATGTATTGCGCGCAAGATGCAATGCTGCAGCGATAGAGTTCCACGGCCTTATGCAGTTTGAGAACGTGGAGTTGTATCTTCCTGACGAAGAAGTTCCGATAAGCGATATCGGCATAATCGCCGCGCAGCCCCTTATGATGCACCAGCAGCGATTCGCGTCCGAGCATTGCGCCAGAATCGTCTACACCATGCTCGACTGCATTCTGACTAGGTCTGGATACCTGGCAGAAGGATTTCCCGAAAGGGTCGACCTGATAAGGCTCGGACTGAGGAACGCCGACGGTGCGATAACCATCAGCGAATTCAGCCAAAATGATTACAGATCCTTCTTCGACTACGACGACGCAATCAGGAACCTGCCATCGTGCGTGGCGTATCTTGCGAGTGATTTCGGAGATTACCAGACGAGAAGCTCGGGAGGCGTCAACGACAGCGAAGAAATCCCATTTGACGATTTCGCGCTGGTTATAGGGAACGCCTTCCGGCACAAGGCTCTGCAAAACACCATAGATGCGGTTGCAGGGACGGACGTCAATTACCTAGTGGTAGGGGACGGCTGCAGCGCGGATGGTGTCGCCAACGTCCATCGAATAGATGGGATGCGGTTGAGCGAAAGATTCCTGGTGTCTCTGTACAAGAAATCAAGATGCATCGTATTTCCCAGCCAATACGAAGGTTTCGGACTGCCTGTGGCCATTGCGCTCAAATTTGGCAAGAAGATCGTCCTTCACGATAATGATGTCAACAGAGAGCTTCACAATCGTTTTAGTGAGCACCGTGAGAGTTTCATTTTCTTTAAAACATTCGAAGAGATACCCATTCTTGTTGGCTCTGTCGGAGAAGACGATGCTGTTTCCGAGAAGAAATTCGAACGCTCGTGGTTGGACGTCATCCTTGACATCGAGCCCTTTATCGCCTCTTTGCTTAATACGCCACTGGATTGGAAGCATATAGAGAACCGCGTATGGAGCTATAAGCTGGTCGAAGGCCAAATGGAGGATACTGCAAGATGTGTTTATGGTCGCAATGGTTTCAAGCGACTTTTCAAGCGCCTTGTAAGGGAAAGGCTGTTTGGCAAGAAGCCGGAAGTACGCGAGCTCGATGAGATCGGGCTGTAGGATTCAAGGGAGACGAATTTTGAAAGGCATAATCCTGGCTGGCGGAAGCGGAACGCGGCTCTATCCGATAACCAAGGCCGTGTCGAAGCAGCTGCTGCCCATATATGACAAGCCCCTCATCTATTACCCTCTTTCCGTGCTGATGCTCGCGGGAATCCGCGACGTACTCATTATCTCCACGCCAAGCGACACTCCTTCGTACAAGAAGCTTCTGGGCGACGGTTCCGATATTGGCATGAATTTGCAATACTCCGTGCAGACCGCACCGCGCGGATTGGCGGAGGCGTTCATTCTAGGGGAGGAATTCATTGGCGATGACAGTGTGGCACTGTGCCTAGGCGACAACATGTTCCACGGTCAGTCGCTTACCGAATCGCTCACATGGGCGCGGGAACAGGTGGAAGAAACCGGAGGCGCTGTTGTCTTCGGGTATCCAGTGCGTAATCCCCAGGCGTTCGGCGTCGTAGAATTCGATGACGACCGCAATGTGGTTGCAATCGAGGAGAAGCCCAAGAATCCCAAAAGTAACTTCGCCGTGCCCGGCTTATACTTCTACGATAATGACGTCTGCGAGATTGCCAGATCGGTCAAGCCCAGCAAGAGGGGAGAACTCGAGATAACGTCAATCAACAATGCCTACCTGGAGGCGGGAAGTCTGAAGGTGGAGCTTCTGGGGCGCGGTATGGCGTGGCTCGACACCGGCACCCCAGAAGGAATGCTTCAGGCGGCCGAATACGTGGAAGCGGTTCAGTCCAGGCAGGGATACTACATCTCCTGCATAGAGGAGATTGCTTTCCGGCGTGGGTTCATAGACGCGCACAGATTGCTGGAACTGGGCAATGCTTTGAAGAAGACCGATTACGGGAAATACCTCATATCGGTTGCCGAAGACCACGTATGAAGTTGTGGGGCTGGAATACTGGACAATGCCAGATAGGGCTGTAACCGACGTTGATTGAAGGATAATGTATGTGGTTAGAGTTTTGGATTTCTGCAATTGTGTGCGCTATCGTTGTTTACGTTCCATCCTACGCCATTCTGATTGCATGTAGATTCTCCAAGATAACATCGGCGGCGTTCGCTCCGATCGTCTCTTTGCTCATATACTCGTTCCTTGCGATTCTTTATGGGAAGCTGGGCGTTTCCACCAATGGCTGGATGTTGTTTGTCCCACAATGTGCTATCGCTGTTTTGATATGTTGCGCCAGACTTCTCGTCGGCTTCAAGAATGCTTCAAAACCCAAAGGAAAATACAATAGCGGTATGTGCTTATTCAGGATGGTTTTCGACGAACAGGGGCGTTTGATAGGACTTTACATCCTCATTGGCGTCATAGTGGCAAGCTATGTGTTCGTGGCATCTCTCGATTCGGCGAACAGCACCATGTACGCTTATGATGACCAAACGCACCTCGGCGTCGTTCAGAGCTTCCTTGAGAGAGGCAATTACTCTTCTCTCGACGTTAATTACACGTCTTTCGATATTGGGGGCGTTGGCAGCTATTACCCAACAGCATGGCATGCGTTGGTTGCGTCTTTGGTTACCGTTTGCGGTGTCGAGAATTATGTTGGCGTCAATGCCGTTATGTTCGTCATGGCGGCATTCATGTACCCTCTGAGCTGCCTTATGGCGGTAAGAAAGCTGTTCTCGAACGACAGGAACGTGCAGGTTTCCGGGGCGTTTTTCACTTTGGCTTTCGCGGCATTTCCGTGGGAATTCTTTATATACGGCAGGTTGGTCTCCAACTTTCTTGCCTTCTGCTCGCTTCCTGCCATGCTTGCATGTACCGTTTGCGTTTTCGAAAAAGGAGCCGCTGCCAAGAGCAGGGTTTCTTTTGCAATCCTGCTTTTTGCCAGTTTCGTGCTTTCCGTCTTCACGCAGCCCAGCGTCTGCTTTTCGTGGCTGTATTTCTCGGTTCCGTATTTTATGCACGTGCTGTGGAACTGGAGGCCCGGCATGTCGAAAAAGAGGAAGATTGCGCTTGTTGCAGGTTTTTGCATCGCAGTTTTCCTTTTCCTGCTGGTCTGCTATGTTTTACCGTTCTTGTACGAACTCACAAGGTTCAAATGGCCGGCGCGTATTACTGTTGTTGATGCTATATGCGACGTATTGCTGCAGCGTGCGCAGAAGTCGCCCATGTCCATCATTCTTGCGATATTGGTCGCTTGCGGAATATTTTTCGCAATTAAGAAACCAAAGACGAGATGGATTGTTCTGCTATATGTCATGTTTGCTTGTTTGTATGTCATCGACGCGGGCACGAACTTGAAGCTCAAGAACTACACTGTTGGATGGTGGTATACCGATTCGCATCGCGTGCTCGCCATGTTTGCGATCGTCTCGTATCTGCTGGCTGCGCTTGGTATGGGTCGATTGGCTGACGTTGTTACGAAGCGGAAGGATTCGGTGGCTTTCAAGAATGTTCTGCGGATTGGGTCTCCCGCATTGGCGCTAGTTTTAACAATGATGCCTTCTTTTACGTTTGGGCAATCTGTTGTGCAGACGCCCATCGGGCATGTGAAAAGCTCCATAAGCGGATGCTATTCTACGCAGGTGCCTGATAATGCAGCGTTACTCTCAGCACCGGAATACGAATTTATACAGGAGGCTGCCGAAATCACCGGAGACGATCTGGTGTTCAACATCCCAAAAGATGGGAGCGCGTTCGCATATCAGAGCTCTGGCATGAAGGTGCTGACCAGGTCGAGCTACGAAGGCATATCGTCGGACACTGACTTCAGGCTGCTTCAAAGAGGCCTCGATGACATTGCGAGAAACGCGTCGGTGCGTCGTGCTGCCGACGAGCTCGGGGTTAAATACGTCCTTATGCTTGACTATGGGCACAAGCCGTTTTTCGATAATTGGCAACCTTATTCCGATAGCAACTGGACAGGGATTCTGTCCATAGACGACGAGACCCCGGGTTTCGAATTGGTCATGGCGGAAGACGATATGAGGCTGTACAGGATTCTGTCCAAGGACGAAACCATGGCCCAAGCTGGGATAGAATAGTCTTCATCGTCTGGCCTGCAGTTAACGGGAAGTGGAGCGTCCTATATTGGATATTCGAATGATTCGTTTCGATGTCAATGGCGACGGTCGTGGCAAGCTGGTTGCTTTGGAGGAGCGCAAGGAAATACCCTTCCGCCTGCAACGCGTCTACTACATCTACGACACACGTGAGGGGGTTCGGCGGGGGTTCCATGCTCATAAGGAACTGGAGCAGGTCCTCGTGTGTGTGAGCGGCTCATGCAAGATTCTGCTCGATGACGGGGTGGAAAGATCCGTGGTCGAGCTTAAGTCGCCCGACGAGGGCCTCTACATTGCGCACGACGTATGGCGCGAGATGTTCGACTTCTCTAGCGACGCCGTTCTCGTCGTGCTTGCGTCGATGTCTTACGATGAAAGCGACTACATACGAGACTATGATGAATTCTTGGATTATATCCATGGCGGGGAGGTAGCCCGATGACGACGGTTCCTTTTGTCGATTTGCGACCACTTGAGAACCGGCTTGCTGGCGAGCTTTCGGGGGCGTTCGAAAGAGTTCTTGCCAACAGCAGCTACATAATGGGAGAGGAGTGCAGCCGTTTCGAGGAATCCTTCGCGGAGTATTGCGATTCGAAGCACTGCGTTGGGTGCGGGAACGGTCTGGACTCGCTCACCCTGTCTCTGAAGGCTCTTGGGGTAGGCCCGGGTGACGAGGTCATAGTTCCCTCGAACACGTTCATCGCCACTGCGTTGGCTGTGACCTATGCCGGGGCCACTCCCGTGTTCGTAGAACCTGAACTGTCGACCTTCAACATCGACCCTGACCTTATCGAGGATGCTATCAGCGACAAGACAAAGGGCATCGTCGCGGTTCACCTCTATGGCCTTCCGGCGAAGATGGACCGCATTGCCGCCATTGCGGAACCCCATGGCCTCTTCGTGGTCGAGGATGCGGCGCAGGCCCATGGCGCCCGCTACAAAGGCAAGGTGGTAGGCTCTTTTGGCGACGCCGCAGGATTCAGCTTCTATCCGGGGAAGAACCTTGGCGCGCTTGGCGATGCGGGGGCAGTGGTTACAAGCAGCGACTCAATCGCAGACAAGGTTAGAGCCTTGGGGAACTATGGATCCGACTACAAATACCATCACATTTACCAGGGAGTGAACACCCGGCTCGACGAGATGCAGGCCGCGTTCCTTTCGGCGAAGCTCCCTTTGCTCGATGAAGTGAACGAAAACCGCCGTGCAATCGCGAACGGGTACATCTCGGAGATAACGAACCCCGAAGTGACGCTTCCCGAGGTGTTCGACGGTGCTGAACCTGTTTGGCATATTTTCGCGATCAGAAGCCATCGGAGAGACGAGCTCGCCGAACATCTCGAGAGCGCCGGGATCCAAACCAACAGGCATTATCCTATCCCCATGCACCTTCAGGGTGCATATGCGGGCCTCGGTTATGCGGAGGGTGATTTCCCAATCGCCGAGGAAATCAGCAGAACCCAGCTGAGCTTGCCCATGTACTACGGCTTCCCGGAAGAGAAGCAGCAGTACGTCATAGACGCTATCAACTCATTCAGGTAAGGACGAAGATGCTTCGCCGGTACGAGGAATCACAAAAGGACCCCTGGGACGCATTTGTCCTTGACGAATCAGTGGACGGGAACTTCCTTCAAAGCAGGGCGTTCTTGTCCTACCATCCTGAAGGCCGTTTTCAGGACGCCTCGCTTCTATATTTCGATCCGAAGGGAGTCCTTAGGGCCGTCATACCCGCAGCAGAGATCCATAACGATAGCGGCAAGGGGTTCGTGTCTCACCCGGGCAGCACCTACGGCGGTATCGTGCTGGACAAGAAGACCTGCAGCGCGAAACGTCTGCAGCCTTTGATCGAGGAGCTTGTCGAATTTCTGGAAAGCGAGGGTTTCGACTACGTCGATCTGCGCTTTCCGCCGGACTTCATGTGGCGTTCGGCCGAGGCGCCGCTGGTCGAATACATGCTCGGGTTGAACGGGTTCAAGGAATCAATCGAATTGACCACATATGTGGACTATTCGTCGTATCGCGACCCTATAGTCTCGAACTTCTCCCAGGGGAAACGCACCAACATCAACAATGGCATCAAGGAGGGGTTTGCCTGCCGCCCGTTAAGCAGCATTGAAGAGGCGAAGGAATTCTATACGATGCTCTGTGACAACCTGAAGAAGCACGATGCGAAGCCCGCGCACACGTTCGATGAGCTTTGGAACCTCTATTCGGAAAACCTTGCAGGCAATACAGAGCTTCTTGGGGTATACGACGGGAACAAGCTTATCGCGGCAGGCTGGATATTCCTTTTCCGGAACATGGGAACCGCTCATACTCAGTACCTATGTGCCGACAACTCCTATTCCCGCTTGAGTCCCATGTCGTTCCTCTACTACTCGATAATCCAGTACTGCAAGGAGAAAGGCTTCGAAAAACTCTCCTGGGGCATTTCCACGGAAGAGCATGGGGCGGTCCTTAACTGGGGGCTTACGGAAAGCAAGGAGCATTTCGGGAGCCTTCATGGCGTGCATAGGTCTTTTTCGAGGGATTTGCAGTAGCTTCGAGCATTGGCCATTTGCCTTCGAGCGAGCATGAGATGTCTGACAACGAGTTGAAAAACCAGGTGTTCAAGGGCACCTTCTGGACCCTTTTAGAGCAATTGGGGTCTAAATGCGCCGCGCTGGTAATCGAGATAATCCTGGCCCGCATCCTTATGCCCGAGGAATACGGTGTTGTAGCCGTCGCTGCGGTGTTCATCACGATAGCCAATACCATCACGATCGATGGCCTCAGCATGGCGCTGGTCCAGAAGGAGAACGCCGATAACGTCGATTTCTCAACGGGCTTCTTCCTGAACCTTTTTGTTTCGGTTGGCATCTACGGCATCATCTTCCTCATCGCCCCAGCGGTCTCGTCGTTCTACGATTCCCCGCAGCTGTGCGACGTGCTGAGGGTGCTCGCCTTGGCGGTTCCCGTGTCTTCCATAAACAGCATTCAACGGGCTTACGCAACCAGGAACATGCTGTTCAAGAGGTTCTTCGTTTCCTCGACGATTGGGTATGTGCTATCCGGCGTAATCAGCATTGCGATGGCATGCAACGGGTTCGGGGTGTGGGCGCTCGTGACCCAGACCATCTCGACCGCGGTCTTCGATACGGTCATACTGTGGTTCACGGTCCGCTGGAGGCCTTCACTCGCGTTCTCGTGGGACAGGCTGAAGGAGCTTTGGTCCTTCGGGTGGAAGATTCTCACCAGCAACTTGCTGTACCAGTTCTGCCTGCAGCTTCGTGCCTTGATCATAGGGAAGAAGTACTCCACGTCCGAACTTGCCTTCTTCAACCGGGGTGAGCTGATTCCGGCCTTGGTGTCCTGCACTGCCGACAAGGCCATGCAAACGGCCTTGTTCCCGGCGATGTCGAAGGTGCAGTCGGATGTCGGCAAGGTTCGAGGAATGTTCCGCAGGTTTGTCAAAGTCGGCTGTTACGTGATCTTCCCGTCGATGGCGATTCTGGCCGTCGTTGCCGAACCGCTTGTCAGCTTGGTTTTCACGGACAAATGGCTTCCGTGCGTTCCTTTCATCTGGGTTTTCTGCGCCTGCTATGCCCTTCAAACGCTTCAGTCGGCAAGCTTGCTTGCGTTGAGGGCGATTGGGAAATGTGGAACGACTCTGATTCAGGACTGCATCAAGCGCGCTGTGGACCTGCTGCTGTTGCTTGTCACGGTGCCTTTCGGGCCGGTTGCCATTGCCTGTTCGTGTTTGTTCAGCGGGATATTCTCCGTGATCGTGAACGCTGCTCCGTGCAAGAAGCATTTTGGCTACGGCCTGTTGGACCAGATAAAGGACGTGATTCCTATCGCCCTTATTGCCGTCGTATCCGGCATTGCTGCTGGTCTTGTTTCCATGATTGAAATGCCAAGCATCGCGTTGCTGTTGCTGCAGCTTATGCTGTTCGTTGCTGTGTATATAGGCCTGTCGGTTTTGTCGAAAAATGATAGCCTAGAGTTTGTGGTCTCTGTCGTCCGAGGTTTGTCGAAACGGGGAGAGTGAATGAAGGGGCTTTCGATAAGGGAGATGCAGGAAAGGCAGCTTGTCATTCTTGACGAGATAGTAGGGTTTTGCCAAAAGAACCACATTGCCTACATCCTTATTGGCGGTGCTCTGCTCGGTGCCGTGCGAGAAGGCAAGCTTATCCCGTGGGACGACGACATCGACCTGTTCATGCCCCGTAAAGATTACGAACGTTTCGTTTCGAAATTCGAGGATTCGGAAAAGTTCCGTCTGGTCGATTCCTCGCGCGTCGAAGAATACTACTATCCATTTGCCAAAGTATGCGATGCGGCCACTAAATCGAGCGAGAACGTCGACGATATAGGAATGAAACCGCTCGGTTGCCTTGGGGTCGGCGTTGATGTGTTCCCGATAGATGACTATCCGGATAATGACGCCAAGGGCTTCTGGCTCGTCTCTAACCAGCGCGCTCTTCAGGGTCTTTGTTATATGGATTTCAGATTCAAAAACCCGAAAGCCATCGGCGCGCCCATGCGGTTGGCGTTGACATGCTATAGGGGCTTGAAGGGTTTGGCGCCCGACCGTCCTTCTGGCTACATAGATGCGATGGGCTCTCTTTGGTCCGATGATCCTGGGAGCAAGAGGGTGATCGACACGTGGACGTATCAGACTTTTTCCCGTGACACCTTGTTCCCTGCAAGCTCGGTTGAGCTCGAGGGGAAAACCTACGCGGCTCCAGGGAATCTGGATGAGTTCCTAACCGTGTGCTACGGCGATGACTACATGGTCCCCCGCAACACCCAGCCCGATGGCCATTGCACCGCGTACTTGCTCTAAGGGATTTGCGATGCGCGGGTGCAAGGTCAGCGTTCTGGTGACGTTCTACAATCAACGCGATTGCGTCGATAGGGCGCTCGGAAGCATTATGCGACAGGATGTGGATTTCCCTATAGAAATCGTTGTGGGGGACGATGGCTCTACCGATGGAACATGGGAGGCCGTCCAGGGATGGGCGCAACGCTATCCGGACACGGTGCGTTGCATCCGCATGTCGAGGGATGACGGGGTTACCGATCCCATAACGAGAGCGTCTCGGAACCGTCTTCGTCTCACTGGTGAGTCGAAAGGCGAGTACCTTGTCTACCTTGACGGGGATGATTACTTTTCCGACGCGCGAAAACTGGCAATGCAGGTCGAGGCGCTTGATTCTGATCCTGACTGCGGGTCGTGCGCGCACAATTTCGAGTACGTCGACGAGGCGGGGAGCCGCCTGTCGACCGGATATCCCGAGAATTGCGGCGATGTCGCCATTCCATTCGACCGGTACTGGTCGGTAGGCTATCTGCCGGCAAGTTGCTTCATGTTCCGGAGGCCTTCGATTGACGGACTGGACAGGGCTGCCGAAGTGGGCTTCGATGACAACATCATCGTTTATTTGCTTGCACGTGGTTCCAAGGTCCGCTATTTCGGAATCGTGATGTTCGCATACGTCCAGCAAGAGGGAAGCTCTTGGAACGCCATGGACGTAGTGGATCGGGTGCTGGTCAACCAACGTGACTACGCCTTCGAGAAAGAGGCTGATCCTGGGGGCGATAATGCGTCCAAGGTACGGCATAGCTTTGAGTGCATTGCGCTGGCATCCTTCTCGAAGGACCGCCTTGCCGAGCACCGTCCATATGCCGAGCGCATCGGGCTTTTAGACGACGCCTGTTTTTCGGAGATATGGGCAGACTTGGTTTCCGACCATTTCCCAAGGCGATTGCGTCGCCGAGCGTCGCTTTTGCTTGAGTACTCGATCCCTGCATGCAGAAAGCTCGCCATGCGCTCTCGCTTCCTAGGTGGTTCTCGATGAAATCTGGAAGGCGATGAAGATGGGACTGGAGGATACGATTCAGGATAAGCCCCTCGTGTCGGTTTTGGTCTTGTCGTACAGGAACGTCGACGGCATCTGGCCGACGTTGGGCTCTATCCTCTCACAGGATTATCCCAAGCTGGAGATCGTCGTTTCCGACGACGGCACGGAAAGCTTCGAAGACGTTGCCCCCGACATAGAGCGCTACATAGCCGAAAACAACCATGGCAATGTGGTCAATGCCGAGGTCTACAGCCTCGAGGTCAATCAGGGAACTGTCAAGAATGCAAATACTGCAGTTGCGAGGTCCCATGGCGACTACATAAAAACGATATCGCCCGACGATTGCTTTTCTTGCGACGATGCGATATCGAAGTACGTGTCGTTCATGCAGGCAGATGGCTGCCTGGTTGCCTTCGCGAAGCTCCGCGGAGTGGACGACGAAGGGCGTTTCGTCAACAAGCTTGCATCGTGCGAAGACGATTACGACATGTTGAGACGATGTTCTCCGGAAGAGATTTCGAACAAGCTGTATGCACGAAACATCCTTCCGGGGGCTGCGGAGTTTTTAGATCGCAGGGTATTCGAGCGGTATGGCCTCTTTCCCGAAGGAATCAGGCTCATTGAAGACTACCCGTACTGGTTGCATCTCTCGGCGCATGGCGTGCGCTTTGGATTTCTTGACGAGGTTCTTGTGGATTATAGGCTGTCGGGAGTGTCTAGCGCAGGACATTACAGCGTCAACTTCATGCGCGACATGTATGCGATCTACAATGAGTACATCTTTCCAAACGACAGGCGTTTTGGGGCTGTGCAGCCGCTGTACAACAAGCTGAAAAGATGGGGCTTGGACTACTACATGTCGGAAGCCAGGCGAGACGAGATGACTGCAGTGGCCAGGGCTTTCAACAGGGTGCGATACTTGCCCTTTCACTTTGCAGCCAAGCTTATGCGGTGATAGATGTATCATTGCAATATAAGGTCTGCCGTGTTCGATGCGGGCGCATTTCGGAAGGTGACATGAAAAGAAGAGTGCTTGCAATAATCCCTGCCTACAACGAGGAGGAAAACATCGTTGGCACGGTAGAGGACCTCGAAATGAACGCTCCGAACGTGGACTTCATCATCATCAACGATGGTTCCAAGGATTCGACGCCGGACATTTGCCGGACACGCGGCTATCGCATGGCATCGCTTCCTGTGAATCTTGGTCTTGCAGGCGGGTTCCAGACTGGAATGAAATACGCAAAGCGCCATGGATACGATTACGCGGTTCAATTCGATGCCGATGGACAGCACTCGGCGGCGTATATAGAACAGTTGGTCCAAGCAGCGGAAGCAACGGGTTCGAACATAGTCGTCGGATCGCGATTCGTTTCTCGCAAGCGTCCATTCTCTGCACGCATGGTCGGTTCCGCATTGATAACGTTGATGATTCGCCTTACTACGGGCAGGCGCATCACCGACCCCACTTCCGGAATGCGTTTGTTCGACAGCAAGATGATTCCTGTGTTTGCGGAGGAGCTGGACTACGGCCCCGAGCCCGATACCCTGGCGTTGGTTATGCGCCAGGGCGCCAAGGTCGAAGAGGTCCAGGTCGAGATGAGGGAACGCACGGCGGGGGAGAGCTACTTCAATTTAACGAAGTCGATTTCCTACATGCTCAGGATGAGCATCTCCATCCTGTTCGTTCAATGGTTCAGGAGGAAGAAATGATGACCGTTCCCTTCCGCGTTCTTCTTGCAGTTGGAGCGTTTTTGATCTTTTTCGCCATGATGCGCAAGATACGCAAGTCCGAGGTCAAGATATCCGACTCACTGTTTTGGTTCCTGTTCGTTGCCACGCTAATCGTCCTTGCCATATTTCCCGAGGTCGCATTCTTTTTCTCGGGACTGTTGGGGGTTGAATCGCCTGCTAACCTGGTGTTCCTGTACGTGATAGCCGTGTTGCTCGTCAGGGAGTTCGTATCGACTACCGAGATTTCGCAATTGAGGAGCAAGGTTACGGCGCTCGTTCAGGAATCAGCGCTGGACGAAGTCGAGGAGCCTGACACCCCCCTGGGCCATTCGTGACTTGGCCGATTTGCGTAAGATCATTGATAGCACCCGAGAACGCTTTTTTTGTTTTGCGCGATAATGGTTAATCAACAGCAATTAAGGGAAAGATCCTCAATGAATTATGCTCTTATTTTTGCTGGCGGCACTGGCCAGCGAATGAACACGAAGACGCTTCCGAAGCAGTTTCTGGAATTGCATGGCAAGCCGATCATCGTATATACGCTCGAAGTGTTCGAGAACCATCCGGAAATCGATGGAATTGTTGCCGTGTGCCTGGAAGACTGGATACCTTTTCTTGAGAAGAAGATCACCCATTATGGCATCGATAAGGTATTGGCCGTAGTTCCTGGTGGGAGGACAGGGCAACAATCAATCAGGAACGGGCTGCATGCATTATCGAATATGGTTGGAGACGATGTAACCGTTTTAGTCCATGACG
Source organism: uncultured Eggerthellaceae bacterium (assembly GCA_965147515.1). Lineage (GTDB taxonomy): Bacteria > Actinomycetota > Coriobacteriia > Coriobacteriales > Eggerthellaceae > MGBC163016. Next base: position 24,516 of record CBCTKQ010000003.1, read on the forward strand.
GAGTACGTCCTCTTTTAGACGAGGATACGATTACCGATTGCATCGAATCGGTTAGCGAATACGGCAATGCTATAACGGTCACTCCGGCGATTGAAACCGTTTTGCAGGAAAGCAATGGTCGGGTTACTAACATTATCGAACGCCAAGATTGCAGGATGGCCAAAGCTCCGCAATGTTTCAACCTGGGAGAGTTGCTTTCCGCGCATGAAAGCGCAGAATCCGATGGCCTGCATGACTTCATAGACTCGGCCAGCCTGATGCGCCATTACGGGCATGAGCTACATGTCGTAGAGGGGTCCCAAAACAACATCAAGATTACGACGCCCTCGGATTTCTATATTTTCAGGGCGTTTGTCGATGCTCGAGAGAGTTCCCAGATTTTCGGTTTTTGAGAATGGCGGATGGATGGATTCGAACTACGCTGCCAAATTCGCATATTCGATCCGAAAGGACGCCCATGTTTGACCTGAAGAAAGAAGCAGAGAGCGTTGCGTCAGATTCCTCGATAGATTGGAACCAGCTGAAGGAATCGACCCTGCTAATAACAGGGGCAACAGGTCTGATTGGCTCTGCTTGCGTCAGGGCCCTTCTGGAACGAAACAGGGCATGCGACGCCAATATGCGCATAAAAGCACTTGTGCGCGAGCCCGGTAAAGCTGCGGTTGCTTTAGAGGGCTATGACGCTGCTGATGGGCTTGAGCTTGTCATTGGAGATATAAAGACCGTAGGGGCTTCGGAATGCGCTTCCGATTACATAATCCACGCAGCATGTCCCACGGCATCCCGGTTTTTCATCAGTCACCCCGTCGAGACCATCGACACGATCGTTGCCGGGACATCACGTTTATTGAGTATCGCCCATGAACTTGATGTGAAATCTTTTGTCTATGTGTCAAGTATGGAGGTTTATGGCGAGGGAAGAGCCGAAGCGGGATTGGACAGCCTGCTGGATGAACATGACTCGGGATCCAGCGACCTCATGAGCGTTAGGAGTTGCTATCCCGAAGGAAAAAGGATGGCTGAGCAATATTGCGTTGCATATGCAAAAGAATATGAACTGCCCGTCAAGGTAGCGCGTTTGTCGCAAACAATAGGCCCTGGAATTTCAAAAGATGACAAACGCATCTTTGCCATGATAGCCAGGAATGTTTCGGAAGGCGAAGACGTGGTGCTCCATACGACTGGGGAGAGCACGAGGATGTACGTTTACATCGCAGATGCCATAAGGGCGTTGCTCCTTCTGCTTACAAAAGGCCAACCAGGTTATGCTTACAATATCGCCAACCCTGAGACTTATTCATCGGTAAGAGGAATGGCGGAAAAGATTGCGGCGGAATGTGCACAATCTCCCATGAGTGTAAGGCTTGACATTGACCCGAATGCGCCGTTTCCTCCTACGCATCATCTACCGCTGAGCGTTGATGCCATCGCACAATTGGGCTGGTATCCCAAAGTTGGATTGACCGAGATGTATCGCAACCTGATGGACTACATGTCGAAATAGGTGCATAAAGCCTGTTCGGCCGCACTCGCAGCGTCGGCGATGCCGCAGCGGTTATCTGACTGATGGTGCATGCCTCGAAGCGTTGCTTTTTTCTGTGGCTTGATTGCGGGAGATGCAGTCCAAGAATAAGAAGACGAACAGCGGCAGAGAGAACACGTAGGGAAGCGAATACCTCAAGGAAGAACATGGCCCGAAGACCATGACCAACGAGAGTAGGAAGAAGGCTGCAAGGACCGAAAACGTTAATCTGCGCTGCGATTTCATGTAGACCGAGAAGCCGGCGATTAAAATGGCAAACCACAGATAAAAACCGGGGGTGTACAGGATGGAGACAACAGGAACCGAATGAATCGCGTGAAGCGCCATTCTGCCTATCCGCGTGTTCTGCTCCATGTCTGGAATGTCATCAAGGGAATCGAACCATTGGACGTTAGCCCACCTCGGCTCATATGGGGTATTCAAGAAGGGATGATCTTCATCGTGATGGGTTCCGTAGCAGAACGGATACCATGTGCCATAAGCCGTAGCCAAGGCGGCGCTTAATGCATTCAGGGGATCCTGGAAGGAAATGCGAGCGACAACGCCCAAAAAGTCGGCCAGCTCTTCGTTCGAGTCTATCGTTATGTAGACCTTGGTGTTGTCAGCATAATCCGGAGTGTAGTAATCATCCATTTTCTCAAGAGAGTCGTCGCATGCTTTTCTGAGGATTTCTTCGTCTTGGTTGTCGATCGGTAAGTCTGAATGAAGGTGCGAGGCAACGATTTGCGCAGGCATAGAAAGCGCCTCTTTCGGACCTTCGGATTCAACGCCGAAAAGCGGCAAAAGGGCGATTTGCCATACGCAGAAAGCCCCCACGACGCTGCCTAGCACCACCCAAAGCCTTTTGCTGGATGAAAGAATTGCGGTGACTGTCAGAGCAGCGACTGCCAAGAATATGCCGTTGTTTCGAGTGAGGGCGATCAGGAGACAGACGATTCCTATTGCTAGCGGGGATGCAAGCCAGGTGGAGACGCCCTTGGAGTGTTTCAGCTTGAACAAGAGGATGATTTGCAGTGCAAGCAATACGAGCAGTTCCGCATGAAGCGTGTCTTTCTCAATCTTTACTGTATAGACGGGAATGAGGGGGAAGAGGGCAAAAAAGATAAGCGCACCAGCGACCAGCTTGCGATTTGCGCCCAATCGATCAAGCCAGATGACGACACTCGAGAACACGAACGCCCCCAGGGCCGTTTGGACAAGCGTCATGAGGAAGATCCCTAGGTAGCCGCTGGGGTCGAATACGCAGCCTAGCTTGTATAGCCCTCCGAACAGAACGGACGTCATGTAAGGATAGTGCGTATCCAGGGTAAGTCCGTTTGTTCCGAACAGCTGCGCGATTTGCCGGGATGTGTCGCTGCTCGGCATTCCGGGGAAGAAGTAGATTATGTAAGGCAGCCACGCTATCAGCAGGACGGCGATGCATATCGGAAAGGTGATTCGCCGTTTGAAAATCGTGGCGTGCGAACCGTCGTTATTCAGAGACAGGTTGCTTAGCTTTTCGAAAAGCAGCGAGATCGCCGAGCAATAGAAAAGCGAATAGCCAACGAAGGCTGTAAGCATGGCGGCGTAGCAAACTATAGGCGAAGCGATCTCTTTGGTGCTGACTACAAGCCCGGCGAGAACGAGCGTTTGGCGCCCCGCATCGAGCTGCATACCCAAGACGGTGAACAATCCGAACAGCGGCGCGATGACAATTACTACAAGACGAGGCTTCAGGTGCTCTTTGGTGAAAATGCGCCAGAACAGAAGCATGCTTGCGACGAGCATTGCGATTGCCAGCATCGAGTTGGGCAGGACGTGGACGACCGCAGAGTCATCGACTTCGAACGACGCCGCGCAAGTGCAAAGAAACACGCACGCGCAGTAAAGAAGAACCCTTTTCGGGTTGATGTGTCTCGCCGAGTGAACCGTTTTTTGCATGTGTGGAGATATGGCTTCCATCATGCTGAAACTTTAGCACTTAGAGGAGCGCTGCCACTGCCTCATCTTCTCGCATTCGGCAGACGCATCACCGCTTTTGGGCGTGGTGCTGGTCGGATTGTATAATTGGCTCCAACCGATTTGATTGCCGAGGTCCGTCTAGGGCACGACGACTGGAGATGCGACATGACCGAATACAAGCTAGCCAACGTTCTGCTTCAGGTTCCGGAGCATCTGCGGACATTTCCGGAAATTCTCTATCGTGCAGACGGTTCGGTCGACTACTCAGAAAACGACGGCTCGCTGGCGTTTGACGGACAGGTTGGATTCCTCACGTACTTCAACTCTCTTTCATGCGCGAAGTGGCGCAAATATGCGAACGTGGGACGTTTCTTCCTGCACGTCGAGCTGGTTGGGGACCCGTGCGAGATGCTGCTTTCGGGCGTGAGGGACACCGACGACCTTCCTGCCATGGCGCCGAATGTGTTTCAGAACCCGGGGCATTCGATAATAGATGGTGACGTCAGCGAAACACCGATAGGAGCGTCGACGCATTTCGTGGGGTCGGCTGATTATGTGTCGCTGGATGTTCCCGTCGACGACTCAGGAATGCTGATAGTCGGGTTCAGGCTGTTTTCGAAGGGTGCGACGGCGGTACGGAATGCCTATTGGTATGCCGAGGTCGAAGAGAGCGCCATTCGCCCGGTGAGGCTTGCCCTGGCCACTACCACATTCAAGAAGGAAGACTACGTAGTGCCGAACATAGAGGCCGTGAAGCGCGAAGTACTTGGCGTAGACGAGCCCATAGCCGCAAACTTCCATATGTTCGTCGTGGACAACGGGAGCACGCTTGACGTCGATGCGATCAACGATGATGGCGTGACCGTGATCCCTAATGCAAATGTCGGAGGAGCCGGAGGCTTCGCTCGTGGCATGATGGCTGCTCTAGATAGCGAGAGCGTGCCCGAAGGGTTTGATTTCACTCACGTGCTTCTGATGGACGACGACGTGAAGATGTTCCCGGAAAGCTTCAAGCGCACGTTCAACCTGCTGTCCCTGAGGCGCGACGAGTACGAAAACGCCTTCATCAACGGCGCGATGATGCAGATGCAGAAGCCAAACGTGCAGTACGAGGACGTCGCCTTCGTCATGAAGAGCGGTGCATACAGACGCATCAAGGGCTGCCTTGCAATGGACGAGCTCGTGGACGTTGCCGTAAACGAGGCCATCGACATAGAGATACCAAACGCGTACGGCGCCTGGTGGTATTCGTGCATTCCAGTGTCTGCCATAAAGGAAAACGGCTTGCCACTGCCGGTGTTCTTCCGTTGCGACGACGTGGAGTACGGCATGCGCTGCAAGCCTACGTACATGTCTATGAACGGCCTATGCGTTTGGCACGATGCCTTCGACGACC
>CBCTKQ010000004.1:0-28652 GCA_965147515.1 uncultured Eggerthellaceae bacterium
CATGCGCGTGTTTCTGGTCTACACGTAGGCGCTGTTATCTCCAACACAGAACGGAACGCGCTTTGATAGAACTCAGGAACCTGAACAAGACGTTCAAGACCGCGCAAGGCGAGGTCTCGGCCGTGCGCGACGTCAACCTGACGATCGACGACGGCGACGTCTTTGGGATCATAGGCTTCTCCGGCGCCGGCAAGTCCACGCTGGTGAGGTGCATCAACCTGTTGGAACGACCCACCTCGGGCGAGGTGGTGGTCAACGGCGTCGACTTGATGAAGTTGAACCGCAAGCAGCTCCGCGGTGCGCGCAAGAAGATCGGCATGATCTTCCAGCAGTTCAACCTGCTTGCGCAGCGCACGGTGGAAGCCAACGTGCGCTATCCGCTGGACATCGCGGGCGTCAAGCGCGCGCAGGCCGATGCGCGCGTGGCCGAGCTGCTTAAGCTGGTCGACCTCGCGGACAAGGCGAAGTCGTACCCTTCGCAGCTTTCCGGCGGCCAGAAGCAGCGCGTCGCCATAGCCCGCGCCCTGGCGTCCGACCCCGAGATCATCCTGTGCGACGAGGCCACCAGCGCTCTTGACCCCATCACCACGCGCTCCATCCTGGCGCTTCTGAAGGAACTCAACGAGCGGCTTGGCGTCACCATCGTCGTCATCACGCACGAGATGCGCGTGGTGGAGCAGATCTGCAACCACGTCGCCGTCATGAGCGACGGCGAGATCAAGGAGGTCGGCACCGTCCATGACGTGTTCCTCAACCCGCAGAACGAAACGGCGAAGCGCCTGATCGAACCGTCGTCCAACGACGCGCTTCAGGTCACCGAGAACACGCTGCGCCTCGCATTCACGGGCGACGAGTCGGGCGCGCCGGTCATTTCCGACATGACCGTGAAATGCAACACCATGGTGAACATCCTTTCCGCCAACACCGAGAACATCGGCGGAAAGGCCTTCGGGCAGATGCTGATCGAGCTTCCCGACGGCGCCGACGAGAAGAGGCGCATAACCGATTACCTCGATGCGCGTGGCATACATTACGAGGTGGGATCGCCTGCTTCGGGGGAAGGCGGTCCTGCCCCCGACGATTCCGCTGCCGCGGTTGCCCCTGACGGCGAATCCAGCGCTCGCGAACGCGTCCCCGAGACCGCGTCCGGCTTCGACGAGAACCTGATGGACGTTACCGAGGACGTGCGGAAGGGGGATGAGCTGTGATGTCGCAGCAGATGATCGACCTCATAGTCAGCGGCACCTGGGAGACGCTGTACATGACGCTCGTCTCCACGCTCATCGCCTACGTGCTGGGCGTGCCCATCGGCATAGTGCTGTACATAACGGGAGAAGGCGGAATACGCCGCAACCGGGCGGTCAACCTGGTCGTGGGAATCATCGTCAACGTCCTGCGCTCGGTCCCGTTCCTCATACTGCTGGTGTTCATCCTGCCCTTCACCCGCTTCGTTGTGGGGACCACCATCGGCTCCACCGCAACCATCGTGCCGCTGGTGGTCGCGGCTGCACCCTACGTCGCGCGCATGGTGGAGTCGTCGCTGAAGGAGATCGATCCGGGCGTAGTGGAAGCGTCGCGCGCGATGGGTTCGTCCACATGGCAGATCATCACGAAGGTGTTCCTGCCCGAGGCCAAGCCGTCGCTGCTGGTGGGCGCCACCATCTCGCTGGCTACCATCCTGGGCTATTCCGCCATGGCCGGCTTCGTCGGAGGCGGCGGCCTGGGCGCCATCGCCATCAACTACGGCTATTACCGCTACCAGTCCGACATCATGTTCATCACCGTCATCTTGCTGGTCATCATCGTGCAAATATTCCAGGAAGGCGGGTTGAAGCTGGTCAGCAAGGTGGACAAGCGAATGCGCTAGGCGCCGCCTGACCGCCGCCGAACGAACGGGCGCGCGGCAGGCTTCCCGCAAAGCGGCACTGCTGCAGGGAACCGGCGCCCTCCTTGAAGCCCATCACCCAGGTCATAAGCCGAACGGCTCGACATACATTCAACGAAAGGAAGAAGGAACCATGAAGAGGAACTTTTGGAAGAAGCTGGTCGCGGTGGCCGCAGCCGGCGCACTGGCAAGCGTTGCCCTCGTCGGATGCGGGGCGTCCGGCTCGTCAAGTTCAAGCGCCAGCTCTGCCAGCAGCGCTGCGAGCTCTGCCGACACCACCATCAAGGTCGGCGCGTCGGTCACGCCTCATGCCGAGATCCTTGACCAGGTGAAGGACACCCTGGCGCAGGAGGGCTACCAGCTGGAGGTCGTGGAGTACAACGACTACGTGCTTCCCAACACCGCGCTCGAGTCTGGAGAGCTCGACGCCAACTACTTCCAGCACATCACCTACCTTAACGACTTCAACGAGGAGAACGGCACGCACCTGACCGACGTGGCCAGCATCCACTTCGAGCCGTTCGGCCTGTATGCCGGCAAGTCGGCCAGCATCGAAGAACTGCCCGACGGAGCCACCATCGCCGTGCCCAACGACACTACCAACGAGGCACGCGCGCTGCTGCTGCTCGAGCAGGAGGGCCTGATCACGCTGAATCCCGACGCCGGTCTTTCCGCCACTGTGGTCGACATCGTCGACAACCCCAAGAACCTGAACATCCAGGAGGTGGAGGCCGCCCAGCTCGCCCGCGTCCTTCCCGACGTCAACCTGGCCGCCATCAACGGCAACTACGCGCTTGAGGCCGGGCTCAAGGTGTCCGACGCAATCGCCACCGAGTCGTCCGAGAGCGACGCCGCCAAGGCATACGCCAACGTGCTTGTGGTGAAGGAGGGCACCGAGAACGAGCCCAAGATCCAGGCGCTGATCGACGCGCTGGAGTCCGACACCGTCAAGGACTTCATCGAGCAGAACTACGACGGGGCCGTGGTCGCAGTCTTCTAGCAACAGGACATGTACGTACCAAGGAACACCCTGCCCATCGTTGGGATAGTGCCCACGTTCAAGTCGGACGACTCGTCCATCGAGCTGCCCGAGCGCTACGTCAAGGCCGTCATCGCCGCAGGGGGCGCCCCCGTGGTGCTCCCGTTCGCGGCGGACGTCAGCATCTACGAGACGCTGCTTCCCAACATCGACGGCTTCCTGCTTTCGGGCGGCCAGGACATCGACCCTGTCCGCTACGGCGAGGACATCACGTTCGGCAAGGCCGAGGAACTGGCGCCCGGACGCGAGGAGGTCGAGTACCTCATCATCAGCTTCGCCCGCCAGTACGACGTCCCGGTGCTGGGGATCTGCCGCGGCATGCAGATGATCAACGTCGCGTTCGGGGGCACGCTGTACCAGGACCTGGGCGAGCAGGCGAAATGCGCCGGGCATTGGCAGACCGAGGACTATTCGAAGCCCACGCACCACGTGCGCATCCAGGAGGGCACGACCCTTCGCGACGTGCTGGGCACGGAAGACGTCTACGTGAACTCGATGCACCACCAGGGCATCCGCGACGTGGCGCCTGGGCTGGTGCCTTCGGCATTCGGCGAGGACGGCATAGTCGAAGGCGTCGAGGCGCCCGGTTTGTCGTTCGTGGTGGGCGTGCAGTGGCACCCCGAGTTCTTCGCGGGGGAAGGCGGACTGATGGCCCCGCTGCTTTCGCGCCTGGTGTCCGAGGCCGACGCCGTGCGCCATCGCAACCAGCGCTGCCGGTCGTGCCTTAGAATCATGCGCGAGGAGTGCGGCGGATGCTTCCCCAGCATCCGCTTCGCCGAGCCCACCGGCGCAGCCGTCCAGAAGGAAGGGAAGTGACATGGCGGCCACCCGAGAGCAGTTCAAGTCCAGGCTGGGGTTCATCCTTATCAGCGCGGGATGCGCGGTGGGCCTTGGCAACGTCTGGCGCTTCCCGTACATCGTCGGAGAATACGGCGGGGCGGCGTTCGTGGTGCTGTACCTGCTGTTCCTGGCGATCTTGGGAATTCCCATAATGGTGATGGAGTTCGCCGTGGGCCGCGCCAGCCAGAAGGGCATCGCCAGGGCGTTCAACGTTCTCGAGCCAAAGGGGTCGAAGTGGCACCTGGCGAAGTGGCTCGGCTTCGTGGGCCTGTACCTGCTCATGATGTTCTACACCACCGTGGCCGGATGGATGCTCTCCTACATCCCGAAGATGGCCATCACCGACCTGTCGGGCGCCACGTCCGAATCGATGGCGGCCGCGTTCGGCAACATGCTTGCCGACCCTGTGGACATGATCGCATGGATGGTGGTCGCCTGCGTGCTGTCGCTTCTGGTGTGCTCGCTGGGGCTCCAGAAGGGCGTGGAGCGCATAACCAAGGTGCTCATGGTGGGCCTGTTGGGGCTTGTGGTCGTGCTGGTGGTGCGCGCGGTCACGCTGGAAGGCGCAGGCGAAGGCATCGCGTTCTACCTGATGCCCGACTTCGGGAAGCTGTTCGGCGACCCCGCGCGCTTCACCGAGGCGCTGTTCGCCGCGCTGGGGCAGGCGTTCTTCACGCTGTCCATAGGCATCGGTTCCATGGAGATCTTCGGAAGCTACATAGGCAAGCAGTACTCGCTGATGGGCGAAGCGGTGCGCATAGCCGGGCTCGACACGTTCGTGGCGATCGCCACCGGGCTCATCATCTTCCCCGCGTGCTTCGCGTTCGGCGTGTCGCCGGACTCGGGGCCCGGCCTTGTGTTCGTCACGCTTCCGGCGGTGTTCGCGCAGATGCCCCTTGGGTCGTTCTTCGCCACGCTGTTCTTCATACTGATGGGCTTCGCCGCCATATCCACGGTCATCGCCGTGTTCGAGGGCATCCTCAGCTTCTGGATGGACGAATGGGGCATGGAACGCAAGCGTGCCGTGGCCATCAATGTGGTGCTCATCCCGCTGCTGTCGTTGCCATGCGCGCTGGGCTTCAACGTGTGGGCCGGGTTCGAGCTTCCTGGAATCGGCAACATACAGGCCATCGAAGACTTCCTGGTGTCGAACAACTTCCTGATAATCGGGTCGCTCGTCTTCGTGGCGTTCTGCACCAGCAAACGAGGCTGGGGCTGGAAGAACTTCCTGGTCGAGGCGAACGCGGGCCAAGGGATGCGCTTTCCCAAGTGGCTTTACTGGTGGATGCGCATCGGCGTGCCCGTGCTGGTGGTGGCCATCCTGGTGTCAGGGTGGGCGCCGCTCGTGCAAACTTGGATAGGCGGCTAAGGAAAAATAAGCAGGAACGGAAGCTTCCGCGCGCTCCGCGGGGCTCGGCTCCCGCGGCGTGGGTTTTGGCGGAGGTTCTGCGGAACTCGGCGCCGCTTCGCGGCGCCTCAGACAGTCCTCGAACCCCTTCTCCGCCAAAACCCGCACCGCAGCCTCGCAAGCGGATTCGCGACGGAAGCTTTCGCTCTTCTTGGGTTGGTTCGCTGCGATGGCGTGCGTTTTTCCCTGTGTTGCCCCTGTGATATCCTGTTTCGCACACCTTCTACCACAGGAGCCCCCATGCAACTTACGCCTGCCGAAATCGCCGAAACCCTTGCGATGGTCTCGCAGCAGAACCTGGACATCCGCACCATAACCCTGAGCATGAACCTGCGCGGATGCGTCGATTCCGACGTGAGGCGCGTGGCCGACAAGGTGTACGACCGTCTCACCAAGGCCGCCGAGAACCTGGTCCCCACCGCCGAGCAGCTGGAACGCGAGTACGGCATCCCCATCGTGAACAAGCGCCTGTCCGTCACGCCCATAGCCGAGGTGTGCGCGGCCTGCACGGACGCCGACTACTCCCCGGTGGCCCAGGCCATGGACCGTGCTGCCAGCGAAGTGGGAGTCGACTTCGTCGGAGGCTTCTCGGCACTGGTGCAGAAAGGGGCCTCGCGTTCCGACAACAATCTTATAGACAGCATCCCCGAGGCGCTGGCATCCACGTCGCGCGTGTGCTCGTCGGTGAACGTCGGGTCCACACGCGCCGGTATAAACATGGACGCCGCGTTCAAGATGGCCGAGACCATCCTCGCCACGGCCGAGGCCACGGCGGACTCCCAGTGCATAGGGGCCGGCAAGCTTGTGGTGTTCTGCAACGCCGTCGAGGACAACCCGTTCATGGCGGGGGCCTTCCACGGAAGCGGCGAGGCCGACGAGGTGATAAACGTGGGCGTCAGCGGACCTGGCGTCGTGCGTGCCGTGCTGGCCGACCTTCCGAAGGACGCCGACATCACCACCGTCGCCGAAGCCATCAAGGCCACAGCGTTCAAGATCACCCGCGCCGGCGAGCTGATGGCGCGCGAGGCGTCGAAGCGCCTGGGGTACGCCAAGGGCATACTCGATCTTTCGTTGGCTCCCACTCCGGCCGAAGGCGACTCGGTGGCCGAGATCATCGAGGCCATCGGCATCGGCGAATGCGGCGGCCCGGGCACCACGGCGGCTCTCGCCATGCTGAACGACGCCGTGAAGAAGGGCGGCGTCATGGCGTCTTCGTCCGTCGGCGGCCTGTCTGGCGCGTTCATCCCCGTGTCGGAAGACGCCGGCATGATACGTGCGGCGCAGGACGGCGCCCTTTCCATATCGAAGCTGGAGGCCATGACCTGCGTGTGTTCGGTGGGGCTCGACATGATAGCCATCCCCGGCGACACGACGGTCGAGGCCATATTCGGAATCATCGCCGACGAGGCGGCCATAGGCATGATCAACAACAAGACCACCGCGGTGCGCCTCATCCCGGCCATAGGCAAGAAGGTTGGCGACGTGCTCGACTTCGGCGGCCTTCTGGGAAGCGCTCCGGTCATGCCTGTGAACCAGTTCGCCGGCACCGTGTTCGCCCACCGCGGCGGCCGCATGCCTGCCCCCCTTAACTCGCTGAAAAACTAGCCGAGGGGGACGTCAGGGCCGACGATCGGAGAGGTTGCGCTCGACGCGTCGTCGCCTCGAACTAACTCGGCTTCGCCGAGTGGATTTCTCGGCTCCTTTGGCTTACCTCGCTCCACCTCTCCGGTCGTCGGCCCAGCTGTCATGCAGGATGAGGCCGAGCTCTGCGGAGAGCGCGGAAGCTTCCACCCCGCCTGCGTGCCAAGCGTCGCATCGTGTAGCTATCGGTTCAACAGATAGCAAAACATCGGAATATCGAATTACATTTGATATTGTCGCAGCTAAAGACTAGTGCTTTCATAGTTAACGCTGCTTTTTGAGGCCGTGATTTGGCACGAATCCGGACGTGTGCATGCGGCCAAGGCGGCGAAGTGCGAAACCGAAACAGAAAGAACCTCAGATGGCAAAGAACATTCCCTACGACCAGAAGTACTACGACCCCGAGATAGAATGCATTACGCGTCCCGAGCTGGAGGCCATGCAGCTGGAGCGCCTGAAGGAAATGGTGCGCTACGCCTACGACAACACCGTCTACTACAAGCGCAGCTTCGACGAGGCCGGCGTTTCCCCCGACGACATAAAGTCGCTCAAGGACATCGAGCGCTTCCCGTTCATCGACAAGAAGACCGAGCGCGAGACGCAGCACGTTGGAAGCTTCTTCGGCGAGATGTGCTCCGTTCCCGAGGAGGAGGTCGTCTTCATGGCCACCTCATCCGGATCCACCGGAGTTCCCACGGTCAGCCCGTTCACGCAGGAGGACTTCGACCTGTGGCAGGACACCGAGGCTCGCCTGTTCTGGCAGGCAGGGATGCGCCCGAACGACCGCTACGTGCACGGCCTCAACTTCGCGCTGTACGTCGGCGGCCCCGACGTCATAGGCGCGCAGCGGCTGGGGGCGCTCGCCATATGGGTTGGCGCGGTGCCCAGCGACCGCCTGCTGTTCGTGCTGAAGCAGTACCAGCCAACCGTCATATGGACCAGCCCCAGCTACGCCTGGACGCTTGGCGAGAAGGCCAAGGAGAAGGGCTTCGACCCACGCACCGACTTCAACATCCACACCATAATCGTGGCCGGCGAGCCTGGCGGGTCCATCAAGTCCACCCGCGAGGCCATCGAGGACTTGTGGGGCGCGAAGGTGGTCGACTTCTTCGGCCTGTCCGACATCTACGGCGCCTGCGCCGCCATGTGCGAGGCGAAGGACGGCCTGCACATCGTGGAGGACCAGATCCTCGTGGAAACCGTCGACCCGGCCACAGGCGAGGTGCTCGAACCCGGCGAGCAGGGCGAGCTCGTGTACACCACGCTCATGAAGAAGGCGCGCCCCATGATCCGCTTCCGCACGGGCGACATCGGCTACGTGTCCACCGAGAAGTGCAGCTGCGGCCGCACCCTGGCGCGCATCCATGTAACCGGCCGCAAGGACGAGATGTTCATCGTGGGCGCCGTCAACGTGGTCCCCACCGACATCGAGTACGTCGTGCGCGCCGAGAAGGGCCTTACGGGCGAGTACTCCATCCGCGTGTACGACGAGAACTACACGACTCGGTACGAAGTGTCGGTCGAACGCGCGCAGGGCTCCGACGAGGCGTATGATGAGGTTGCAAGGCGCGTGGAAGGCGCGTTGAAGACGCACACCGGCGTGCGTCCCGCCAAGGTGATCGTGTACGACGCCGGCAAGCTTGGCACCTCAAGCGAGCACAAGGCGTCCCGCTTCGTTGACGAAAGGACGGCGAAATAATGCCGAAGACGTTCTCCATATCAGGGCAGCACTACCTCTTCGACGTCCAGACCTTCGCGCAGGTGGTCTTGGCCGCAGGCGGCGACGAATACCACTACGCGCTTTACGACCGCACCACGCAGGGCGTCATCAACGACGTCGTCAGCCGCACCAGCGACCTGGGCGTCATATGCCAGACCACGCAAACGGCCGCATTGCTGGACGAGGAACTCGACCGCGTCGGCCTGGAATTCCACGAGCTTGCCCGAAGCGCCCCACGCATCGCCCTGCCGAAGAGCCACCCGATGGTGAACCTTCCCAGCATCCGCCTGGAAGAGATGGAAGGCTACCCCTACGTGTACTTCTACCAGGGCGAGAACGCACCCGACCACTTCTACGAGGAGGCGTTTGGGGCCGTGCCGCGCGACAAGGCCATCGCCTGCACCGACCGCGCGTCGCTTTCCGAGCTGATCGTCGCGCTGAACGGCTACACCGTCACTAGCGGCATCCTGGTGGGCGTCACCGACGGCACGCTTCTGACCACCGTTCCCATGGACACCGACCTCGAACTGCTGCTGGGCTACGTCACCCGCAAGGGGTCCACGCTTTCCGAGCTCGAGCAGAAGTTCGTGGACAGGCTGGGCTCGAACCTTCAGAAGTACGCGGCCCGCATGTAGCGCGGACGCGGGGAAGAGGCAACTCGGCACATGGAGCAGCTCGATCCGTTCTGGTTCGTCACGATCGTCACGTTGCTGTCGGGCGCCGGCGGCACGGGCGTTGGCGGCCTGATAGGTGCGCTGTTCCGCACCGAAAGCAACCGCACCATAAGCTTGCTTCTGGCCTTCGCCGGCGGCGTCATGAGCGCCATGGTGTGCTTCGACCTGATCGCCGAGGCCGTCGAGGCCGCAGAAGTCGCCACCGACTGGGGAGTGTGGCTGGTGATAGGCGCGGTCGCGTTGGGCGTTGCGGTGGTCTACGGGTTGAACTTCGTCATCGACAGGCACACCAAGGGCGAGGTGCCTCATTCCAGCGCCGAGGAACACCCTCAGACGCACGACGACATCGACGAGCTGATCCATGCCGACCACTGGGCCGAGCACAGGCGGTCGGGCCAGTCCAGGGCCGGCCTCGTGATAGCAGGCATCGTGATGGCGGCCGCGATAGCGCTCCACAACATTCCCGAAGGGATGACCATCGGCGCCAGCTTCGCCATCTCCGACGACCTGTTCCTGGGAACGGGCATGACCATGGCGGTGCTCATCGGGCTGCACAACGTGCCGGAAGGCATGGCGGTTTCCGTGCCGCTGATCGGTGGCGGAATGGGCCGCGTGAAGGCGGTGCTCATCACCGCCACCTGCGGCATCCCAACGTTGCTGGGAGCCTGGCTGGGGCTTTGGCTGGGAGACGTCGGGCCCATGGGGCTGGCGGTCAGCCTAGGTTTCGCCTCCGGCGCCATGCTCTACGTGGTGTACGGTGAGATAATCCCCGAAGCCTTCCTAATGTACCGTTCGAAGCTTCCCGCGTTCGCCATCATCATCGGCATACTGCTGGGAATGGCGATGATCTTCTAGACGATCGTGGCGCCGGCAAGGACGGCCTCGCCGGAGGCGTCGTATACGGCCAGCGTCTGGCCTGGCGCGGGGCGCACGATGGGTTCGTCGAACTCCAGTGCGATGCCGTCGTTCGAGAAGCGCGCCATGGCGGCTCTCGGCGGTTGTCGGTAAGACGTCTTGGCGAGTACGCGCAGCTCGCCGCCGGACGCATCGTCGAGGGTCAGCGACACCAGGTTCACGTCCTCGCCGTCCACGCGGCGCACCATCAGCGCCTCGCGCGTGCCCACCATCAGCGCGTTGCGCTCACTGTCCTTGGCGACCACGTATAGCGGCTCGCCGACGGCGACGCCGATGCCCTTCCTCTGGCCTATCGTGTACCGGAAAAGCCCCGCATGCTCGCCGAGCACCTTTCCCGATGGGTCCTCTATCGGGCCCGGCATGCCCGCAGCGCCCGGCCTGCCTCGCATCCACCGCTCTATGAAGCCGGCATAGTCGCCGTCGGGCACGAAGCAGATGTCCTGGCTTTCGCCCTTGCGCGCGTTCGAGAACCCCGCCGCCTGCGCCAAGTCGCGCACCTCGTCCTTGGAAAGCGCTCCCAAAGGGAACCAGGAATGGGCCAGCTGTTCCTGCGAAAGCTGGCACAGCATATAACTCTGGTCCTTCTCGGCGTGCCGCGCGCGCAGAAGCTTCCAACGTCCGGTCGTCTCGTCCTGCTCGACCCGGGCGTAATGCCCCGTCACCAGCACGTCGAAGCCTAGCTGCTCGCGCCTTCTGTGCAGCGCGCCGAACTTCACGTGCCTGTTGCAGTCCACGCAAGGGTTCGGGGTCCTGCCATGAAGGTAGTCGTCGACGAACTTCGCGATCACGCACCGTTCGAAGGCGTCCTTGTAGTTGAAGACGTAGTGCTCGATCTCCAGCCTGCGGCACACCTGCTTGGCGTCGTCCACCTCGTCCATGAAGGCGTCGAACCCGTCCCCGTCGCTTCCGAGCACGTTGCTTCCGAACATCTTGCACGTGACGCCCGTGGCGTCCAGGCCGCCTTCTATCGCGAGCAGCGCCGCGACCGAGCTGTCGACGCCGCCGCTCATGGCGACCATGGCCTTGTGCCTTGGCCCCTCCTGCGCGAGGCCGTCGCTATGTTTCCGCGCTGCGTCCATGCCGCCATTATAATGTGGGGACCATGGCATTCCTTCTTGGGACAGAGAAAGCGGCCGTCGAGATGCCGACGAAGCTCGTGCTGGACGACGTGTCCATCGGCTTCGACGACGGGGACCGCATCGGCATAGTCGGCGGAAACGGCGACGGCAAGTCCACGCTTCTGCGCCTGCTCGACGGCGACGTCGTGCCCAATTCCGGCCGCGTGGTGCGCACGAACGGCGTGCGGGTCGGCTTCCTGCGCCAGAACGACTCGCTGGACGACGACGAGACGGTGAGGCATGCCGTCGTGGGCGATGCGCCCGAATACGAATGGGCGTCCGACCCGCGCATACGAGGCATCCTTGACGGCCTGCTTCCCGACATCGGGTTCGATCGGACGGTGGGAAGCCTGTCGGGCGGCCAGCGCAGGCGCGTCGACCTCGCGCGCGTTCTTGCCGGCGACTGGGACGTGGTCATGCTGGACGAGCCCACCAACCATCTGGACATGCGCACCATCACGTGGCTGGCCGACCATCTGAAGACGCGCTGGCGCCCCGGCGTCGGGGCCCTTCTGGTGGTCAGCCACGACCGATGGTTCCTGGACGAGGTGTGCAACGCCATGTGGGAGGTGCACGACGGGCGTGTCGATGCGTTCGAAGGCGGCTTCTCGGCCTACATAATGCAGCGCGTGGAACGCCAGCGCGTGGCGGCAGTGACCGAGCAGCGCAGGCAGAACAGGCTGCGTCGCGAACTGGCGTGGCTCTCGCGCGGGGCCAGGGCGCGCGCCACCAAGCCGAAGTTCCATGTTGCGGCCGCGCGCGAGCTGATCGCCGACGTGCCCGTGCTGCGGAATCCTCCCGAGCTGAAGCGCATGGCGATGGCGCGCATAGGCAAGGACGTGGTGGAGCTTCAAGGCGTGGGCGTCAGGTACGAGGACGGCGGCCGCGCGGTGCTCGACGGCATCGACTGGATCATAGGCCCCGGCGACCGCATCGGCATCGTCGGAGGCAACGGAGCAGGCAAGACGACGCTGCTGAACGTGGTGCGCGGCGCGCTTTCGCCAACGTCGGGTCGCGTGAAGATAGGATCGACGGTGCGCTTCGCCATGCTCTCGCAAAGGCTTGAGGGACTTTCGGAATTCGACGGTGACCGCGTGCGCGAGGTGGTGGGACGCTATCCGCACAGGCGCATGGCCGACGGCAAGGAGATGACGTCGTCGAAGATCCTGGAAGACCTCGGCTTCGGGCGCGACGACCTCAACGAGTTCGTTGGCGACTTGTCAGGCGGCCAGAAGCGCAGGCTCGCCCTGATGATGATCCTCATGGAGGAGTCGAACGTGCTCGTCCTGGACGAGCCCGGCAACGACCTGGACATAGACATGCTCGCCGCCCTTGAGGACATGCTGGACGGCTGGCCCGGAACGCTGATCCTGGTGACGCACGACCGCAACCTGATGGAGCGCGCAACCGACGACCAGTTCGCCCTGATCGACGGCAAGCTGCGGCATCTCCCCGGCGGCATTGACGAGTTCTTGCGGCTGGCCGAGCAGGCGGAAAGGGATGACGGGGTGCGTGACGGGGGACGTTCCCTTTCGACGCATCCAAGCGAGGCGGGGTCAGGTGATTCGCCTTGCCCGGATGTGCCGAAAGCGAACGCCCCTTGCCACGCCCTTTCCAACAAGGAGCGGCAGCGGCTGAAGAAGCTGGCGGCGTCGTGCGAGAAGAAGATGGCCACCACCCAGGGGAAGATCGACGATGCGGAATCGCGCATGGCGGAAATCGACCCAACCGACTACGAGGCGCTCGTCGCATGCCAGGACGAAGCCGCCGAGCTGAAGACGCGCCTGTCCGAGCTAGAGACGGAATGGCTGGAGGCCCTGGAGGCTCTGGGGGAGTGATCTTTGGGGGGTGAACAGGGGACGTGTTTTTCGTTCATTTGGGACAGGGGACGCAGACCCGTCCCCTGTCCCAAATGAACAGAAAAACACGTCCCCTGTTCACCGCAAATGGTCCGACCACCGTCACGCGCGTCGCAGCGTTATAATTGCCGCACGAAACGCAACGCGATTGAAAGGAGCGTCAATGGACGCAAGGGTTTACGACCTCATCAACGACCAGATCAACAAGGAACTCTACTCGGCATACCTCTACCTGTCGATCGCCGACTACTATGCCGACGCCGGCCTGGACGGCTACGCCAACTTCTACACCATCCAGGCGCAGGAAGAGCGCGACCACGCCCTCATCTTCCGCAAGTACCTGCTGGAAAACGACAAGATGCCCGTGCTGAAGGCCATCGACGCCCCCGACAAGGAGTTCCACGACTTCATGGAGCCCCTGAAGGCGGCGTACGCGCACGAGCAGTACGTCACCGACCTGATCAACAACATCTACAAGGCCGCCGTCGACGTGGACGACTACCGCACCTGCCAATTCCTGCAGTGGTTCATCGACGAGCAGATGGAAGAGGAAGACACCTCGCGCGACATGATCACGAAGATGGAGCTCTTCGGCGAGGACAGGCACTCGCTGTACGAGCTGGACGCGAAGCTGCAGACGAGGTCCTACAGCACGCCTTCCAAGCTTGCATAGGGGCAAAAACGTGACAGGGGATGATGTGCCGAAAGTGGACGTCCCCTGACACGCCCCTGATGTAGCCATTCGCCCGAAAGCGTGGAACGGGCGCAAAAAAGCCGCGAGCCAAAAAGGCCCGCGGCTTTTTCATTCGAATGCTTAGAAGCCTACTGCTGGGCCTCTTCGAAGGTGAAGGCGGTTTCGGCGGCCTCGGCGGCTGCCTGTTCGTCGCCCATCGCGTCGAAGTCTTCGACGGATGCCTCGGCCTCGGCTACGGTTTCCTGCTCGATGCGCTCGAGATCTTTGCGGGCGTCTTCGTCTCTGGTGTCAACCATTTCAATCTCCTCCTTTTGGTCGGTGCCATTTCCTCTTGTGCGTCCGATTCTATGCCCGCTTGCGGGGGCGGCCCGTGGTCGCTTCCTTTTGTCAAGCCGCCGTTACTGGGAGGATGCCAACGCGAGAGATTGCAAAAGATGCCCTCTCGGTCACAGGTGTGTAACCGATGCCGAGGCGCTAGCCGCATCCCGGCGCGTTGAATCATCATCTTGTGAAACGGACGGATGCGGGCGATGCGAGTCCCGCGGAAAGGAGCGTGTTCGACATGTCCAAGAAGGTCGCCATATTCGTAGGGAACGGAACGGAGCCCGTCGAGGCCGTAGCCCCGGCCGACGCACTCACCCGCGGGAACGTGGCCGTCGACTTCGTCAGCGTCATGCAAGGCACCGAGCTGAACCTGGCGCAGAACATAAAGATGCAGGCCGACATGGTCGAAGGACGGTTCGACCCTGCGGACTACGACATGATAGTGATCCCCGGCGGTTCCGTCGGGGTGGAGAACCTTGCCAAGAGCGGCGTGGTCGCCGACGCGCTCAGGCAGTTCATGGGGGAGGGCCGCAAGGTGTCGTCCATTTGCGCCGGCCCCACCATCCTGGCAGACATGGGGCTGCTGGACGGCTATGCGGCCACATGCTATCCCGGCTGCCAGACGAACTTCCCCGAAGGATGCTACCAGGACGTGCGTGGGGTCGTGGTGGACAGGAACCTGATCACAGCGTCGGGGCCCGGGCAGGCGCTGGAGTTCGGCATCGCCATGCTGCGCTCGCTTGCGGGCGACGAGGTGGCCGACAGCGTGAAGGCAGGCATGCTCGTAAGCTAGGCTGCGGCCCCAACGTCTTCTGCGAAATGCAACCATAGGTTGAGCGGCGCCGCATTCTTCGCCGGTTGCGGCGCCGAATCGCGCCTATTTTTGGGAATTGCAAGCAATGGTTGCTTGCAATCCTCGCATTTACGGGTAGGCTGTTAGGATGCTTCAGCTCAGGAACATCCGGAAGTCCTACACCACCGGCGACTTCACGCAGGTGGCGCTGGACGACGTGTCGGTGTCGTTCCGCGACAACGAGTTCGTCGCCATACTGGGCCCCTCGGGTTCGGGCAAGACCACCTTGCTCAACATAATGGGCGGCCTGGACAACTACGACTCGGGCGACCTGGTGGTGGACGGCATATCCACCAAGGAATACAAGGACCGCGACTGGGACGCCTTCCGTAACAACCGCATCGGGTTCGTCTTCCAAAGCTACAACCTCATCCCGCACCAGACGGTGCTGCAGAACGTCGAGCTGGCGCTGACGCTTTCCGGCGTGGGGCGCGAGGAACGCGAGCGCCGCGCGCGTGAGGCGCTTGAGGAGGTGGGCCTGGGCGAGCATGTGAACAAGCGGCCCAACCAGCTGTCGGGCGGCCAGATGCAGCGCGTCGCCATAGCCCGCGCACTCATCAACGACCCCGAGATCCTGCTGGCCGACGAACCTACGGGCGCGCTGGACAGCAAGACCAGCGTGCAGATCATGGACCTGCTCACGCAGATCGCCCGCAAGCGCCTTGTGATCATGGTCACGCACAACCCCGAGCTCGCCGAGCTGTACTCCACGCGCACGGTCATGCTGGCCGACGGCTCCATCAGGTCGGACTCCGACCCGTACCACCCAACCGCCGAGGAGATGCGCCTTTCCGAGAAGCCGGTGCGCCGCACTTCCATGAGCTTCCTCACGGCCCTGGGCCTTTCGTTCAACAACCTGATGACCAAGAAGGGCCGCACCATCATGACGGCCTTCGCGGGGTCCATCGGCATCATCGGCATCGCGGCCATCCTGTCGCTTGCCAACGGGGTGAACAACTACATAAAGAACGTGGAGGAGGAAACGCTCTCCGTGTACCCGCTGCAGATCTTCGACACGGGTTTCGACCTCACGTCGATGATGACGTCCGGCATGGGCGCCGACGACGAGGGCGCAGCCGAAGAGGGCGACGCGGCCGCCGGGGGTGCAGCCGCTCAGGGCGACGGCCCGGATGGCGGCTATCTGCGCGAGTCGAAGATGGTCACCAGCATGTTTGACGGAGTGCAGAACAACGACCTGTCGGCCCTGAAGGAATACCTCGACGGCCCCGACAGCCACATATACGACTACGCCAAGTCGATCGACTACTCCTACGACGTGGCACCCTACATATTCGACGCCGACACCGAAAACGGCGTCCGCCAGATCAACCCCAACACGGCGTTCAACGCCATGGGCATGGGGTCGGACTCCAGCTTGCCGGGCATACAGATGGGCATGATGAGCACCGACGTGTTCGACGAGCTGATGGGCGACCTTTCCATGGTGGAGGGGCAGTACGACGTGGTGGCCGGGCACTGGCCCGAGAAGTACAACGAATGCATGATGGTGGTGGGGCAGAGCGGGACCATCCCCGACGTCGTGCTTTACGCGCTGGGCCTGCGCGACGAGGCCGAGCTTGACGACATGGTGCACGCCTTCGTGAACAACGAGGAAGTGGTGGCCCCGCAGGACAAGATGGACGTCACCTACGACCAGATAATGGGCGTGAAGATGAAGCTGGTCACCTCGGCGGACTTCTACCAGTACGACGAGACGTACGGCGTGTGGGTGGACAAGTCGGGCGACGAGGATTACATGAGGCAGCTCGTCGACGCGGGCGAGGACATCGTCATATCGGGAATCGCGAAGGCTAACCCCGACTCGAGCGTGTTTGCGCTAGGCAGCGGCGTTCTGTACCCGCCCGAGCTGGTGCGCCACATAATCGAGAAGTCGGGCGAGACGCAGATCGTGAAGGACCAGCTGGCCGACCCGCTGGTGGACGTGTTCAACGGCAAGACGTTCGCCGAAGAGGCCGAAGACGACGGCTCTTCTGACTTCGACATGGGCAACCTGTTCACGGTGGACACCGGCGCGCTTCAGGCCGCCTTCCAGATAGACACCAGCAAGCTGAACGTGGACATGAAGTCGCTGGACGTGAACTTCGACTCGTCAAGCCTGCCCGAGCCTCCGCCGTTCGACCCGTCTGCGATGGGGGGTGCGGACGACTCCGGCGGCATGCCTGGGGGCGCCGCGCCGTCACTGAACCAGGAGGCTGCGGCCAAGATGGTCCAGGACCTGATGACGGAGTATGAAAAGTGGGCCATGGACCCCAGCCATGGAGTCTCGTCTTCTGATTACAAGATCCAGGAATTCCTCGGCTCCCCGGGCGCGCAGGCCATCATCGCCCAGCAGATGCCCGGCGTCATCGACACCTCGGCCATGCAGCAGGCCCAGGCGCAGGCCATGCAGGCGTACATGCAGCAGTACATGCAGACGTACATGCAGCAGCTGATGGGCGCGCTCACCCAGCAGATGCAGCAGATGATGACCACGGTGATGACGAAGGCCATGGGCGACCTTTCGCAGGGCATGGCGTCGGCCATGAGCATCGACGAGGAGGCATTCAAGGACGCCTTCCAGTTCAACATGGACGAGGACGAGCTGACCGACCTCATGATGTCGATGATGAACGCCGCCGACAACTCCTTCGACAACAACCTGGCGAAGCTCGACTACGCCGAGCTCGACAACCCGGCCGAGATCGACATATACGCCAAGGACTTCGACTCGAAGCAGGGCGTCATAGACGTGCTCGACCGCTACAACCAGCAGATGGCCGACACCGGGCAGGAATCCAAGGAGGTCACCTACACCGACCTCGTCGGCACCATGATGAGCTCGGTCACCACCATCATCGACATGATCAGCTACGTGCTCATAGCGTTCGTGTCCATATCGCTGGTCGTCAGCTCCATCATGATCGGCGTCATCACCTACATCAGCGTGCTCGAACGCAAGAAGGAGATAGGCATCCTGCGCGCCATCGGCGCCAGCAAGCACAACATATCGCAGGTGTTCAACGCCGAAACGGTCATCGAAGGGCTCATAGCCGGCGTGTTGGGCGTGGGCATAACGGCCTTGTGCTGCATCCCCGCAAGCGCCATAGTCTATTCGCTTTTCGACGTGCCCGACGTGGCGTCGCTTCCGTGGCAGGCGGCTTTGGCGCTGGTGGCCATAAGCGTGATCCTCACGTTCGTGGCGGGCCTGATCCCCGCCAGCTCCGCCAGCCGCAAGGACCCGGTGGAGGCCCTGAGAAGCGAATAGCAGGGGTGCGGCTCGCATGCGTCCGCAAGCGTCTGCGAAGTCGCGCAAGCGAGGGTTTCTCGCAGACGTTTTGGCGTAATATGAATGCATGAAGAAAATCGTTGCAAAACCGTCATTTCGCCAGATAGACAATGTGGGGCATTCTGCATCTTCGGGAGAAAAGAAGCAGCCTATGCTCAGCTCGTCGAAGACCCGCCATGTTTCCATGGACCCACGGCAATCGCAAGGCTATGGGCTCAAATCGGCAGCTTTGAAGGACTTGCAGCAACTAGACAGACCTGCACCCAAGGAACAAACGTCGGAAGAGCACAAGACGGAAGATGATCCAGCTGTTGCAATCGGTTCTGTTCGATTGTCGGAGTTGAATGCGTGCAATTCAGCATCTAGCGATGGCCTTCCGAAGAACGACGGCAAGGGCCTCCAAAAGGTGGCACTGGAAAATACAGACAAGCGTGCCCACAAGCCAGCGCCGAAAAGCAACGGAAAAGGCTCGCCTAACGACCTAGCCGAGTCGTCCCATGCGCCAAGAAAAGGCGGTTCGAGGTACATTCCGGCCTTGGACGGTTTGCGGGCCTTCGCCGTCATAGCGGTCGTCCTGTATCATATGTCGACCAGGGTCCTTCCCGGAGGTTTGCTGGGCGTGACGATATTCTTCGTGTTGTCCGGATACCTGATCACCGGCATCCTCATCCGAGAGTGGAGCCAGACGGGAAGGATCGACCTCCCTCGCTTCTGGGTCCACAGAATCCGACGCCTGTTTCCGGCGATCCTGTTCATGGTTTGTTCCGTGCTCGTCGTAACGGCGTTCGTTGCCCCCGACCTGCTGACGAAACTGAGGAACGACCTGTTCGCTGCGCTCTTCTGGTTCACGAACTGGTGGTACATATTCCAAGACTTGAGCTATTTCGAGGCCATGGGTGCACCTTCTCCGGTCAACCATTTCTGGTCGCTTGCCATCGAAGAGCAGTTTTACGTGGTGTGGCCGCCACTTCTTCTGCTCCTGTTCCACAACAAGGTCAAGAAGGAAAGCATCCAGAAGATCATCCTGGCGCTTGCCGTCGTGTCAGTTGCGCTAATGGCGCTCCTTTACGTTCCGGGAGGCGATCCCAGCCGCGTCTACTATGGCACCGACACCCGCGCATTCTCCCTGCTGATTGGCGCATTTCTAGCCTTTGTACTGCCTGCACACCGTGTGTGCGGGCATGGTCGCAAAGGCCTCAAGCCCCAACAGCGAAAGACCGTAGGCATTGTTGGGATGGCGTGCTGCGTTGGCATCGTCGTCATGATGGTGCTGGTGGACGGTTATGCGCCTTTCATGTACTACGGCGGGATTCTCATCGTATCCCTGCTCGCTGGCGGCCTCGTTGTATCGTTGGTCGACCCCCATAACGCGATAAGCAAGTTTTTCTCACTCAAGCCGCTGGTTTACATCGGCAAGATATCGTACGGCATCTACATATGGCACTACCCCATACTGCTTCTAATGACCGATTTCAACACCACGGTCGAGACGCCTGTATGGTGGTACCTCGTTGAAGCCGCAGTGGTTCTGGGCGTGTCCGCGTTTTCCTATCATTTCGTGGAAGAGCCCATCCGCAAGGGCTGCATCGGACGGGTTCTGCAATCCGTGCGCGAGAAGAAGACCACCTGGAAGAGCGTGTTTGCAAAGCATATACCGCAGCTGACGTGCACGGTTGCATTGGTGGTCGGTGCCACCGTGGCCTGCATGGTCACGCCGTACACGACGACGCAGTCGCACACCTACGACGGTGGCGCGGTGATCCCGGAAGGTGCGCTGTCAGGTGACGGCTCCGTAGCCCTTCCGCAAGAAGATCAGGAATCCGAACAGTTCAGGCAGTACCTTATCGACAAGCTCGGCACGAACCCATGCCTTGAAAGCCTTAGCAAGGAAACGCTCGAGCTGCTGGCGAATACTGCAGGGGACACTGCTGAAGAAAAGGCGCACAACACCAGCTTCATCTTGGTAGGGGACTCTGTTACGGCGGCCTTCACCTCGGAGTATTACGGTGATTTTCCAGGCATGTTCCCAAATGCGGTCCTTGATTCCGAAAAGAACAGGACGATGTCGCAGGGTGTTGAAATAATGCGCAACTATTTCGACCAAGGGTGGAATGGCCCTGTTGTCGTTCTAGAGCTCGGCACGAATTCGCGTACGACGAAGTCGCAGTTCGAAGAGATGGTGGCGTCGGTTCCCGAGGGTAAGATGATCTTCATGATCAACATCCGTGCCAAGGGCGACCATGTGGATGCGACCAACGCAATGCTGCAAGAGCTGGCTTCCGAACATAAGAACATAGATGTCATCGATTGGCATGCTGTCAGTGCGGGTCACGACGAATACTTCGACGGCGACGGCACGCATCTGACCCCTAGCGCTGGTTCGGAAGCGTATCAGGACATGATCCTCAGGGCGCTTGAGACCTTGTATCGCGACGCTTCAGGCAATCAAGAGGGCGGAAGCGCCCAAGACGACGGTCAAAACGGCTAACGCGCAAGCAGATCAGTTGCCCTGCATTAATTGCACGGAGGCCATGATTCCGTGCAATTAATCTCTCTCGGCCCTACAGCCGTTGGGCGTCCAACGCCTTCTGCAGATGTTGCTCGTAGGCCTCGGCGACGCTTCGCGGGTGCACGATGCGCACGTCGCCGCCGAACTGCGCTATGCGGCCGAAGAAGGTGGCGGTGGGCGCCGCCTTCACACGCACTACGGCCCAGCTGCGGGCCGATGGGCCGTCGCTTTCGGCGCCGACGCCATCGCTGCCGCCGTCCGCGAGCTCCTTCACGCCCGAGGCCTTCGAACACTCCACGTCGTCCGTTCCGAACATGTCGATCACGTTGCCCACCAGGTCTTCGGCCACATGCAGCTTCATAAGCTGCGGCCGGCCTCCGTACATGTCGACGGACTGCTTCTCGTAGGCCGCCACGTCGAACCCAGGGTCGAGCCTGTGCGACCTGTCGGACTTCCCAAGCACCAGGATGTTGCGCATCCTGTCGGCGCGGTAGACCCTGATGTGGTCGGGTGCGTCATCGTCGTACGCCAGCATGTAGTAGTTGTCGTTGCTGTAGACGAGGTGCAAGGGGGTCTTCACTCGGTCCTTCCCGTCGTGGGAGGGAACGTCGCGAAGCCTCTTGTTGGCGTCGTAGCGCATGTAGCAGAACGATATGTCGCGCTTCTCGGCGATTGCGCGCTGTACCAGGTCGAGCGTGCGGAAGATGCTCTCGTTCTGCATCTTCACGCGGCCTGACACGTGGACGCGGGCGTCTATCGATTTGGCCTGGCTCTTCGATGCCAGCTTCTTCAGCCTGCGGATGAGCGCGTTCGAGTTGCTCTTCGTGATCGAACGCGATGTCTGCACGGCGTCGGCCAGAAGCATCAGCTGGGCCGGGTCGAACGGCCTCGACTCCAGGTAGTAGGCCACCGGGCGCGTGTGCAGCCTGCCGACCTTCACGCCAGCGGCGTCCAGCGCGTCGAAGTCGCGGTAGAGCGCCTTGCGCTCGCATGATATGCCGCGTTCGGCAAGCTTCTCCTGGATCTGGGGGAGCGACAGGCCGTGTTCCGGGTCGGTCTCTTCGGCGAGGATGCGGCAGAGGTAGAGGATGCGCGGCTTCGCGGCCTTGCCAGCGCCGGCCTTCGGGGCTGCCGCGTTGCTTGCGCCGCCCTTGGATTCTGCAGCCTTCGCCATGGATGCCTCGTTTCCATAGAGGTTATACTTGGCCTATGAAAGACGCGCAAAATTGTACAGTATTCGGCCGGTGCGGTGGCTGCACGTTGCTGGATGTCCCGTATAGGGAACAGCTTGCAGCCAAGGAGGCCTTGGTCGCCGTGCTGTATTCCGGAATCGTCGGCCCGTCGGTCGTGCGCCCGATCCTGGGCATGGGCGACCCGCGCCATTACCGCGACAAGGTCATATCCCCGTTCGTTCCCGGAAGGAAGGGGCCAGGCGGCAGGCGCGAGGTTCTGACGGGCATGTACGAGAGAGGCACGCACCGAGTGGTTCCCACGGACGGCTGCCTGCTCGAGAACGAGGTCGCGCAGAAGGTGGTGCGCGCGGTCGTCTCGATCATGAAGAGGCACGGCATCGAGCCCTACGACGAGGACTCGGGAAGGGGGTTCCTGCGCCATGCCGTGGTGCGCGTGGGCCACGAAAGCGGCGAAGTGTTGGTCACGCTGGTGACCAACGGCGACGAGTTCCCCCATTCGAAGTCGTTCTGCCGCGAGCTCGTGCGCAGGGTGCCGCAGGTCACCACCGTGGTGCAGAACGTCAACACGCGCCAGACGAACGTCGTCCTCGGCGGCAAGGAGCGCGTCCTGTACGGCCCTGGCTTCATACTGGACACGTTGTGCGGCATGAGCTTCCGCATATCGTCGCAGTCGTTCTACCAGGTGAATTCCCAGCAGACCGAGGTCCTTTACAGGGCCGCGGTCGAGCTTGCAGGCCTTTGCGACGGCGACACGGTCATCGACGCCTACTGCGGAACGGGCACCATAGGGCTTGTGGCCGCGGGCCTTTCGGACGGAATAACCCTCGTGGGCGTCGACAGCGTCGAATCGTCCGTCCGCGACGCGCGAAAGAACGCGCAGCACAACGGCATCGAAGGTGCGGAATTCGTTGCTGCCGATGCGGCCGAGCTCTTGAAGGGCATGGCGTCGGAAGGTTCGGTATCGGGCCGTGTCGTGCTGTTCATGGACCCGCCGCGAACAGGGTCGTCGCCCGAGTTCCTGGACGCTGCGGCCGCCCTTCGACCCGACCGAATCGTCTACATCTCGTGCAATCCGCGCACCCAGGTGCGCGACGTGCGCAGGCTGATTGACGCCGGCTATGCGCTCGACGCGTTGCAGCCGGTCGACATGTTCCCGCACACCGACCACGTCGAATGCATCGCCAGCCTGTCGTTAGCGGAGGAAGCGTGAGAGGGGACGTCTACGAACGAATGAAGCAGACCATCGCCGAGCGCTCGCTCATAGGCGAAGGCGACGCGCTGCTGCTGATGGTCTCGGGTGGGTCCGATTCCACCGCGCTGGCCCGCCTTGCCGCACGGCTGCGCGACGAAGGGTGGCTCGGCGCGCTTGACATGCTGCACGTGAACCACAAGCTTCGCGGCCACGACGCCGACGAGGATGCACGGTTCGTGGCGCGGCTGGCCGACGAGCTTGGCATCCCGTTGTTCTCCTGCGAGGTGGACGTTGCCGGCGAAGCCGCACGCTCCGGCGAGAACGTCGAGGCGGTGGCAAGGCGCGAGCGGTACAACGCGGCGTCCGAAGCCGTCATGTCCATGTGCCAGCACGAGGCCATCCCGCTGGCCCAGGGGAAGATCGTCACGGCGCACACGGTGGATGACCGCATCGAAAGCTTCTACATGCGGTCCATCGTGGGCACTGGGCCGGGCGGCTTCCGCGGGATGTTGTACGAGAACGGCCGCGTCGTACGGCCTCTTCTCGACTGCACGCGCGAAGGTCTGCGCGATTTTCTGAGGGAAACCGCTGCGCAGGAAGGCCGCGAAGGCGGCGAACTGTGGCGCGAAGACGCGACCAATGCGCACACCGACCGCTTCCGCTCCTACGTGCGCCACGAGATCGTCCCCAAGGCGCGCGAATGGAACCCGGGGCTCGACGACACGCTGGCCCGCACGATGAACCTGATCGCCGAGGAGGACGACATGCTCGACGGCATGGCCTGCGACGTCATGCGCAATGAAGTGCGGCCTCTCGTGCCGGAAGGCGAGCCAGGACGCGTCGGCGACGCGTCGTCCGAGCATTCGTACGACGACGGGCCCTCGTACGGCGACTTCGCGGAAGGCTTCCTTCTAGCGCCTTCGTTCGGCCATGTCCAGCGCCCGTTGCAGCGGCGCGTCGTCCACAGCCTTCTGCAGGCGATGCTGGGCGCGGGCGAGCGCGTGGACGCCGCTGCGGTGGCGGCGGTGCTCGACGGCTTCGCCGAAGACGGCGTGCCTTGCGGCGGATATGTCGCTAACATACAAGGGAACCTGGCAGCAAGCGCGAACAAGCAAGGCGTGAGGGTCGAACCCATGCAGGCCTTCCGCGCCAGAAGGAAGCGGGGATGAGCATGACCGAGGAAAGCAGGAACGACCCCAACGTCGACCAACAGGCGGTACCGGCGGACGCGCCAGACACAGGCGCCCAGAACGCCGAAGCTGCCCCGCAGTTCCAGGTGGTGCTTGCCAGCGGAAGCCCCAGGCGCGCCCAGCTTCTGCAGGACGCAGGCGTGAAGTTCACGGTGCGCACGCCCGCATCGCCCGTCGACGAGACGCTGGACCCCGACCAGCTCATGGACCCTGTCGAGGCGGCCAAGAAGCTGGCCGAGCAGAAGGCCGGCGCCGTGGTGCAGGAAATCCTGGGCGACCAGGCGGTCGGCAACTTCATCGTCATAGGCGCCGACACCATGGTCGTGAAGGACGGCGAGATATTCGGCAAGCCCCGCAGCTTCGACGACGGGATGCGCATGCTGAAGGCGCTTTCGGGAACCACCCACGAAGTGGTCACGGCCGTGTCGCTGTGGATGCTGGTCGCCCCCAACCAGGAAGACGTGTCGCTTGCGTACCGCACGCTGGCCGACATGAGCCGCGTCACGTTCAAGCCGCTGACCGACGAGCAGATCGCCGGCTACCTGCGCAAGGGCGAGTCGTTCGACAAGGCGGGCGCCTACGCCATACAGGGGGAAGGCGCCGCTCTGGTGGACCATTACGACGGCGCCTACGACACCATAGTCGGCCTTCCCGTGGAACGCCTCCTGCGCGAATTCCCCGACCTGAAGGGGTAGCGGGCATTAGAAGGGGAGGCCTGACATGCCCTCGCTCCGACGCGTCGTCGCCTCGAATTAACTCGAGAGGAGCGGAATGTCCCGCTGCGAATCCGCTTGCGAGGCTGCGGTGCGGGTTTTGGTGGAGATGGGGTTCGAGGACTGTTTGAGGCGTCGCGAAGCGACGCCGAGTTCCGCAGAACCTCCGCCAAAAACCACGCCGCGGGAGCCGAGCCTGCCGGAGAGCGCGGAGCATTCCGCTCCGTACGTGTTACACTGAACCCATGCATGGCCCCACCGTACATGACGACATAACGCGCGTGCTCTTCTCCGAGGAGCAGATAGCGCAGCGCGTCGACGAGCTGGGCCAGCAGATCGCGGCCGACTATGCGGAAGCCGTCGATCGGGGCGAGGAAATCGAGCTGGTCTGCCTGCTGCGCGGCTCGTCCATCTTCACCGCCGACCTTGCGCGCGCCATCAAGCTGCCCGTCCGCATGGACTTCATGTGCGTGTCCTCGTACGGCAACGGGGTCAAAAGCTCGGGGATGGTGCGCATCCAGAAGGACCTCGCCGACGACATCGCCGGCAAGCATGTCATCATCGTCGAGGACGTCATCGACTCGGGCCTCACGCTGAAGTTCATCAGCAAGAACCTGGAATCCCGCGGCCCGCTTTCGCTGGAAATCGCGGCGCTCGTGCGCAAGCAGCTGGAAGGGCAGGCCGACATCCGATGCAAGTACCAGGGGTTCGCCTGCGGCGACGAGTTCATCGTGGGCTACGGCCTCGACTACGCCGAGCGGTACCGCAACCTCGCCGAGGTGTGCGTGCTCGACCCCAAAGTCTACGCGTAGTGCACACAATTGCGTAACGCTGGCCGTTTCCGGCGGCCAAACCACTATAATCATCTTGGAAAATGGTATCCATGCGCCGGCTGGCGCGTGGCAAACGTAAGCGCGACCAGGAAAGTACGACTATATGCCGGATAACTCCAAAATGCCTGACAAGCAGGACAAGCCCAAGAACCCAAGCCCCAACCCCAACAATCCGAAGAACCGCAACGACTCCCAGCGTTCCCGCACCACCATAATCATGGTGGTGCTGTTCGTGCTCGTCGCCCTGTTCATCGGAAGCCAGATCATGTCGATGAACGCGGGCAACACCACCGATTCGCTGGAGACCAGCGAGTTCGTGGAGGCCATCGAACAGGACCGCGTCGAGACGGTGGTGTATGCGGCAAGCGACTACACGGTCACCGGCAAGTACTATCCCGCGTCCACCGTAGGGGCCGACGTGTCCGGCGCCTTCAACGTGGGATTCGACGCCATAAGCATGCAGCTGGCGCAGACGCGCAACGCCGAAGGCGAGCGTCTTGCCACCGTCGGCACCCAGACGCTCGAGAAGAGCAACCTGGGGTCGGAACACAACTACACCAGCGTCTACGTGGGGGCCGACGCCCTCGGCGAGATGCTGCAGAGCCACCCCGGCATCAACTACCAGATAACCCTTCCCAACGGATGGGCATCCATCCTCATAAGCCTTCTGCCGTTCGTGCTCATCGCCGCGCTGCTCATCTTCTTCTTCAGCCAGATGCAGAAGGCGAACAACTCGCAGCTCAGCTTCGGGAAGAACCGCGCCAAGAAGACGGTCGAGGAACGCCCCGACGTGAAGTTTTCGGACGTCGCGGGCGTCGACGAGGCCGTCGAGGAGATGCAGGAAGTGAAGGACTTCCTGGCGAACCCCGAGAAGTACCAGTCCATAGGCGCGAAGATCCCGCGCGGCTGCTTGCTGGTCGGCCCTCCGGGCACCGGCAAGACGCTTTTGGCCCGCGCCGTCGCAGGCGAGGCCGGCGTGCCTTTCTTCAGCATATCGGGCTCTGACTTCGTCGAGATGTTCGTGGGCGTCGGCGCCAGCCGCGTGCGCGACCTGTTCAAGGACGCCAAGGAGGCCGCCCCGTCCATCATCTTCATCGACGAGATCGACGCCGTTGGCCGCCAGCGCGGCACGGGCCTTGGCGGCGGCCACGACGAACGCGAGCAGACGCTCAACCAGCTGCTCGTCGAAATGGACGGCTTCGAGAACAACGAGTCGGTGGTGCTGATAGCGGCCACCAACCGCGCCGACGTGCTCGACCCGGCGCTGCTGCGCCCCGGCCGCTTCGACCGGCAGATCGTCGTGGACACCCCCGACGTCAAGGGTCGCCTGAAGATCCTCGAGGTGCATTCGGCCGACAAGCCCATATCCGAAGACGTCGATTTGGACGCCATCGCCAAGATCACGCCCGGCTTCACTGGCGCCGACCTGGCAAACCTCATGAACGAGGCCGCGCTGCTCACCGCGCGCCGTTCGAAGAAGATCATCACCATGCGCGAGGTGAACGAGTCGCTTGAACGCGTCATCGCCGGCCCCGAGCGCAAGGGCCGCGTCATGAACGAGAAGGTCAAGCACACCATTGCGTACCACGAAAGCGGTCATGCCCTGGTCGGACACCTGCTGAAGAACGCCGACCCGGTGCACAAGATATCCATCATCTCGCGCGGCCGCGCGCTGGGCTACACGCTTTCCATCCCCGACGACGACAAGCTGCTGAACTCGCTTTCGGAAATGAAGGACGAGCTGGCGGTGTTCATGGGCGGCCGCGTCGCGGAAGAGATATTCTGCGACGACATCACCACCGGCGCGTCGAACGACCTCGAGCGCGCGTCCAAGATGGCCCGCGCCATAGTCACACAGTACGGCATGTCGCCCTTGGGCACCCAGGTGTTCGGCCAGCCGAACCACGAGGTGTTCCTGGGCCGCGACTACGGCAACACGCAGGACTACTCCGACGAGACGGCGCGCGCCATCGACATGGAGGTGTCGAAGATCATGAAGGAGGCCCACGACAGGGCCCATGCCATCCTCACCGCGAACGCCGAGCAGATGGACCTCATGGCAAGCGTCCTGCTTGAACGCGAGACCGTGGAAGGCGAGGCCTGCCAGGCGCTTCTCGACAACAAGTGGCAGGAATACCTGGCCCGCGAAGGCGACATCATAGCCGCCCACGAGCGCGAGGAGGCCGAGGCCCGCAAGCGCGACCTGGAGAAGCATCCCGAGCTCGCCGAAGCGGACGTCACGGGCGATGCCGGCGCCAGCACGCAGCCGCCTCTTGTGCATGTGCACCAGGGCGCTTCCGTGCCCGGGCTGCCAGCCAGCGGTCCTGCCGCCCAGGACGTTCCGGAAGCCAAGCCGGTGGTCCAGCAGCCTGCAGCGCCCGACCAGGCCGCTTCTACGCAGCCCGCGAAGCCTGCAACGCTTTCCAAGGGCGAGAAGCCTTCCGCCGAGCAGGACCCGCTTTTGTCCCACCTGAACTTCGACGGCGTGAAGCTGGCCGATCCCGACTGGCGCGACGCCCGCGTCGAGCCCGGCGACCAAAACCCGAACGGCCCATATCGCAAGCAGGCCGAGAACGTGGACCATGACGATGCCGCCGAGAAGGCGCAGCGCGAGGCATCCGACGCCCAGTTCGAGCATGGCGACAGCGTCTACGGCATCGACGAGGGCGCCGACGAAGCGCGCGAGGAGGCCAAGTTGCAGGACGAGGCCAAGCCTGAAGGCGCGGACGATCCTTACGACGACCCTTACGGCCTGCGCAAGTGATC
>CBCTKQ010000005.1:0-27974 GCA_965147515.1 uncultured Eggerthellaceae bacterium
AAGCCAGGTAACGGAGTCAAGGGGACGGTTCTGATGACTCGCGTCGCGCGCGAGTCATCAGAACCGTCCCCTTGACTCCCGCACTCGATGCGCGCCGGTGGCTTGCGCCTAGATCATGGACAGGTCGAACTCCACGCCGTCGCGGTCGCACTGCATCTTCTTGCGGGTCATCATGCAGATGGAGACGACCCCCTTGCCTTCGGGGTGAAGGAAGTACTGCTTGTAGCCGCAGTTGCCGTACCCGCTGCACGACCGGCATTTTATGTCGTTGAGGTCGAAGCCATCGATGATGTCGTCGGTCAGCTGGCGCATTCCGCCGGGCCCCTTGGGAACCGGTCTCGTCGGCGTGTCGGACATTTCGCCCTCCTTGTGAACTTCCCCTGGCACGCATGGCGCTGAAACTTCCGCGCCATCACGTATACTTGTTGCTTGACCCATAGAATACAACGTAACCGGCGGAATGTGCCACCCCTTCGGGCATTCTGCGGAAAACGAAGGAGCGTCTGTGGCGACAAGCATGCAAGATTGCCATGAAGGGATCGAAGGCGAAGACCGCGGGCATGCCGACGCCGGGGTCGGCTTTTCGCAGGCCAGCCTTCAAGACCGGGAGCTCTACATGGGGATGGCCTTGGAAGAGGCGCGCAAGGCGGCTGCGCTTGGCGAGGTTCCGGTGGGGGCGGTGGTGGTGCACGAGCCGTACGACCGTGCCACGCGCACGTTCGTGGGCGAGCCTAAGGTGTTGGCCAGAGCGCATAACCTTCGCGAGACCGCCAAGGACGCGTCGGCGCATGCCGAGCTTCTGGCCATGCGCGAAGCGATGGACAGCCTGGACGCCTGGCGCCTTTCCGGCTGCACCGTGTACGTCACGCTGGAGCCATGCCTCATGTGCGCGGGATTGATGCAGCAGTCGCGGGTCGCGGCATGCGTGTTCGGCGCATACGACCCGAAGGGCGGGGCGCTCGGGTCGCTTTACGACCTGCACGACGACAAGAGGTTGAACCATTCCTTTGCGGCGGTGGGCGGCGTCATGGAAGACGAATGCTCGCGCGTTCTGAAGGAGTTCTTCGCCGGAAGGAGGGCGCGCAAATGAGCGATGCCCAGAACAACGTGGACATGCTCGCCGAGGCGCGCGAGGCGCAGTGGAGCGCGCTTTCCTTCATGGGCGAGGACGCGATCAAGCTCGTGGCGCCCGCGAAGGTGAACCTGTTCCTGGGTGTGGGCCAGCGCCGTCCCGACGGCTATCACGACGTGGCCAACGTCATGCACGCGCTGGCGTTGCACGACAATATATATATGTGCTGCCATGACGTGGAAGAGGAAGTTGCAGGCACCGACGTGCCAGCATCCCCGTCCCCTGACATGACGCATGCCGGGCCCAACGGCAACCTTGCCGTGTCGATCGAGATGGTCGACAAGACGCAGATGCTCGCCGCTCCCGGGTCGCGTGCGCCCATCGAGGTGCCTGCGGAAGACAACCTGGTGTTCAAAGCCATAGACATGCTGGCCCGCGAGCTCGGCATCGAGCAGAGCCAGGAAATCAGCGTCCGCGTGGAAAAGCACGTGCCCATGCAGGCCGGCCTTGGCGGAGGGTCTGCGGATGCGGCGGCGGCGCTGGTCGGCATGGCACATTTCTGGGGGCTGTCCGACAGCGGCAAGACGCTGCATGCGGTGGCATCCAGGCTGGGCGCCGACGTCGCGTTCTTCTTGGAGGGCGGCTGCGGGCTGTTCACGGGAACGGGCGACGTGTTCGAGCGCAGGCTGGACCCAATGAAGGACGCGCTCGTGCTGGTGAAACCCGACGTGGGGGTTTCCACCGCAGAATGCTATGCCGCCTTCGACGCCGACCCGGTCCCTGTTCCGGCCGACCTGCTTGCCCAGGCCGAGGACGCCGGCGCCGCTTCCGAGGTTCCGCTCTTCAACAACCTTGCGCCTGCTGCGTGCTCAATCGCTCCGCAGCTTGCCGAGATCGCGGAATGGCTCGCGGGCACGACGAGGGCGTCTACGCACAGGGCGGAACGTCCTGACCTCAACGTCGCCCGCATGCTGCTTTCGGGCAGCGGGTCGGCCACGTACGCCATCGTCGACTCCTATGCGGAAGCGGCGCGTATAGCGGGAGAGGCGAACGCGCGAGGCTGGTGGGCCCGGGCCACGTCGTTCTCGTCGCTGCGCGCGCTGAAGGTTTGACGGAGGCACCCATGCTCAGACTTATAGCCGGCCTTTCCCGAAGCCTTCCGCTGCTCGTCGCGCTGGTCGTCCTGGCGCTGGCCATCTATGCGTTCGTGTCTTGGCGCCGCACGCCCACGCGCGCCAAGGAGGTCTTGCTGAAGGTGTTCTTCGTGCTGTGCAGCGCGATATCCGTATTCTTCGCGCTGGCGACGATCTATGCCGTGCTCGACGACAACACGCCCGTGCTGGAACTTGCCGCCAGCTGCATGGTCGTGGGCGTGGCGGGGTTGGTCGTCACGATGGTGTGCCGCCATGTCTTCAGGAAGCATCACCCGCATTACGCATACGAGCCTACTGAGAAGGCGCGGCCCGTGACCAACAAGCCCGACACGCTCGACGCGTTGACCCGCATCCTCAACTACATCAACGACCATCGCCGCCGTTAGGGCGCGTTTTGGGAGGGCCCTCTTTTTGAACAGGGGACGTGTTTTTCGTTCATTTGGGTATACTTGAACACATAATCGCCACAATTCCGAAAGAGGCATCATGGAGGGTTTCGATCTGATCACCACGGGCGCATGGTCCATCGTCCCGCCCATCCTGGCGCTGGCCATGGCGCTGGTGACGAAGGAAGTATACTCGTCGCTCACGGTGGGCGTGTTCGTCGGAATGCTCATCTACCAGTTCACCCTGAACGGCGCGGGCATAGACCAGGCCATCGACGCCATATGCATGGTTCCGCAGATGATGGCAGAACAGATTGCCGGAAACGGGGCGCTGCTTCTGTTCCTTGCGCTGCTGGGCGCGCTGACGGTGGTCATCGCCATCGCCGGCGGATCGCGCGCCTACGCCCGGTGGGTGGCCAAGCACATCAAGTCGGCCAGGGCGGCCACGGTGCTCACCGCCATCCTGGGCATATTCATCTTCGTCGACGACTACTTCAACTGCCTGACGGTGGGCGCCGTCATGAGGCCCGTCACCGACCGCTTCCGCGTAAGCCACGAGAAGCTGGCATGGATCATCGACTCCATGGCCGCCCCCATATGCATCATCGCGCCGGTGTCGTCGTGGGCTGTCGCGGTTTCGGGATACATGGGCGAGGACGGCTTCAACACGTTCGTCGCGTCCATCCCGTACAACTTCTACGCGCTGCTCACCATCTTCTTCGTGTTCTTCATGCTGATCACCAAGATGGACTTCGGCCCCATGCGCAAGGCCGAGATCGAGGCGGGTTCCGAAGACACCGACCTCACGCGCATTCCCACCGAGGGCACCAGGCTGGAAAAGGCGGCCACAACCGGCGTAAAGGACGTCGCGAAGATAGACAAGCATCCGCCCGAGCTTGACACCGTGGTGGCCGAGACCGCCGACGTCAAGACGCTGATCTCGGAGGAACTCGAGGACTACAAGGGCATCGCGGTCAGCGACAAGGGGCGCGTGTACGACCTGGTCGTCCCCATCCTCTGCCTGATTGCCTTCAGCATCGTGGGAATGATGTACACCGGCGGGTTCTTCGAGGGAGTCGACTTCGCCACCGCCATCGGCGAGGACCCGGTCGGCGGCCTTTGCATCGGGTCGTTCGTGGCCATCTGCATCGCGGGCATCATGTTCCTGCCGCGCAAGCTGATGACGCTGGGCGGCTTCGTGGAAGGCATGAGCGAAGGCGTGCGCTCGATGATCGGCGCCATCATGATATTGGTGCTGGCATGGAGCCTGGGCGGCACGTGCCGCTACCTGCTGGGCACCGGCGAGTTCGTCGCCGACTTCCTGAACGGTTTGGGCGTCGGGCTCGACCTGCTTCCGTTCGCGCTGTTCCTGGTGACGGCGTTCATCGGCTTCGCCATGGGCACGTCGTGGGGTTCCATCGCGCTGGTCATGCCCATTGTGGTGGGCGTGTTCGCACCCGATGACGCGCTGTTCCTGGTGGCCGTGGGCGCCACGCTGGCCGGTTCGGTCTATGGCGACCACATCTCGCCGATATCCGACACCACTATCCTGTCGTCCGCCGGCGCGAAGTGCAACCACCTGCGCCACGTGGCCACGCAGATCCCCTACGCCACCACCGTCATGGTGGCGGCCGCCATCGGCTACCTGATCGCCGGGTTCACGAAGACCCCGTGGATATCTCTGGTGGTGGGATTGGTGCTCGTCGCCGCCGCAGCGGTCGTCATGCACAAGTTCTCAGGAAGCAAGGTAGGCAAGCTGGCGGAGGAGTAGGGATTCAAGCCTTGCATTCGCTTAGGCAAGCTTTTTCCAGTGCATCATATTCGCTTGAAAGGTGAGGGAGTTGGCTTCGCCCAACGACCGAGCCTTGAATGCGGAGATGATGTGCTGGGGAAAGCTTGATGGCGGAGGAGTAGGGATTCGAACCCTAGATACCCTTTTGGGGTATACTCACTTAGCAGGCGAGCACCTTCGGCCTCTCGGTCACTCCTCCGCGCGCCCGTAAATCTTACCTGAGTGGGGGCAAAAGTTCAATGAGGCTTTCGGGCTTCCGCATAAACTTCAAGTCGCTTGCGTTGGTGCTTGCGCTCGCCCTCTCGCTTCCCACGGCGCTGGTTTCCGCATTTCCCGCCCAGGCGTTCGCCGACTACTCGAACCCGTCCGTCAACACCGTGGCGCAGATGCGCACCGACGGGTCGCTGCACGTGGTCGAGCAGCGGTCGTACGACTTCCAGGAAGACTATTCCGCAGTCACTTGGAACTTCACCGGCATCACCGACAAGCAGGAAGTCGAGGTCGCGTCGGTCCGCGTGATTCAGATGGATGCCGAAGGCAACATCGTGCGCGACTGGGACAAGCTGCCCGAGACAACCTTCCAATCAAGCTGGCGCGAGTTCATGGAAGAGACGGGCGGCGAGGCCGACAAGGTGGCCCAGGCCGAGGAAAGGCTCGCGCGCCAGAAGGACTCGTCCGACGCCATCGAGCTGCCCAAGGCCGACTCCTACGCGTTCGACAAGCGCAGGTGCGAGCTGTACGTGTTCCTGGAATCCACCGAGAACTCGACGGTGATCGAGTGCGACTATTCCATAACGAACGCAGCGCTGGTGTACGACGACACCGCCGAGATGTACTGGGACTACGTGCCCGCGCAGCCCGACGTCGAGATGGCCAACGTGCGCACCCAGATCCAGCTGCCCGTGCCCGAAGGCGTCGAGGTGGTTCCGGGCGAGAACGTGCGCGCTTGGGGGCACGGCCCCGAAGGCGAAGTGGAGGTGCGCCCCGACGGCACCGTGCACTACTTCGTGCCGCAGGTGCGCGAAGGCCAGTACTCCCAGGCCCACGTGCTTTTCCCGCGGTCGTGGCTGACGAACATAACCGTGCAGTCGAAGCTGGCGAAGAGCGGCACGCGCTACGACGACGCGGTGCGCGAGGAGGCCTCGTGGACCGACACCTATTCGTGGGGGATGGTCAACTCGTACTCGCTCAGCCTTGCGCTGCACGCGTTGTGCGCGCTTGCGCTCGTGGGCGCAGTGGCCGCCTATGCCATATGGGGGCGCGAGCGGCGGCCCGAGGAATGCGACGGGGACTGCGAGCGCATGCTCGTCCAGGTGGGGCCCGCGGTCGTCGGGCGCCTTCTGCGCTGGAACCAGCACTCGGCCGTCGACTTCGCAGCGACGCTTGTCCAGCTGCAGCGGCGCGGCGTCATAAGCATCTCGCAGGACGGCGACTCCCTTGGCGACGTGCGGTTCCGCATCACGCCTTCGGCCAAGTCGGCCACGCTGTCGAAGGTCGAGCAAGAAGCCATGGTGCTGCTGTTCGACTCCGTGGGCGACGGCTACCAGTCGGTGTCGCTCGGCGACGTGCAGCGGTTCTGCAGCGAGCATCCCGGATGGGCGCGCGAGGCCATGGCGAAGTGGCAGAACGTGCTTTCCAGCGAGGTTGAATCCGAGCACTTGTTCGACGCGCGGAGCAGGAAGGCGTCGCGGTGGCTGTACGGAACAGGGGTCGCGTTCGCCGTGCTTGCGGTGTGGCAGCTTGCGGGGCCGGGCAACCTTCTCATAGCGGGGGCCCTTCTGGCCACCGGCGCCGTCGTGGGAGCGATAGGCTACTGCACGCCCAGGCGAACCCCGAAGGGCGTGCGTTTGGCGGAATGCGCCGAGGCCGAGGCCCGCGAGGCGTGCGGCGAGCCGACAGATTGGGAAACCGCGCTTGCGAACGCCTTCGGCGGTGCCCTGGAGGCTTAGCGCGTGTCCGGGGACGCCCCCTGTTCAAGGCCCCATGTGCCACATGACGACAAAGGAGAACCTGATGACGAAGACGCATGACAAGACCGACAACGTGGTGCTGATCGACTTGCCCGGAGCGGGCAAGTCGACCGTCGGCGTGGTGCTGGCGAAGATCCTCAACTTCGAGTACGTGGACGTCGACCTGCTTATCCAGCGCCAGTGCGACAAGACGCTGCAGCGCCTGATCGACTCGCTGGGCCCGCAGGGCTTCATCGACGTGGAGAACGAGGTGCTCCTGGGACTCGACTTCCAGCATGCGGTCATATCGACCGGCGGATCGGCAGTGTATTCCGAGGAGGCCATGCATCACTTGGCCGAAGACGCCACCATCGTGTACCTGAAGGTCAGCCTGGACGAGATACGCAAGCGCGTCATCGACTTCGACGAGCGCGGCATCGTGATGAGGCGCGAGGGCGCCATGGGGCTTGCCGATCTGTACGAGGAACGCACGCCGCTGTATGAGAAGTTCGCCGACGTCACCGTGGACATCGACGACATGGGAATAACCGAGGCCGCCCGCCGCATCGCCCAGCTCGTGCAGGGGTAGAATTCTGGTTATGAAGAAGCTTCTCGCACAGATAATGAAGTTCGGCGTGGTGGGCGTCATCGCCTTCGTAATCGACTACGGGCTCATGGTGCTGCTCACCGAGCTCGTGGGGCTGAACTACCTGGTAAGCGCCACCATCTCGTTCACCGTTTCGGTCATATTCAACTACGTGGCGTCCATGCGCTACGTGTTCGCGCACAAGGAAGGCATGTCGCGCCGCCGCGAGTTCGTCATATTCGTGGTGCTGTCGGTCATCGGGCTTGGCATCAACAACCTGCTCATGTGGCTTGGCACGTCGCTTATGGGAATCAGCTACCTGATCACCAAGCTGTTCGCCACGGCGTGCGTCATGGTGTGGAACTTCGTCACGCGCAAGAAGTTCCTGGACGCCGGCGACGAACCCGTTCTGGACAATCTGGAGTAGCAGGCCTCGTCGGGCTTTGCCTGGCGAGAAGGGAGTGACGAACAGCGTCGTAGGAAAGTAGGAGGCCGGGCAACCCGTTAAGCAACCCGGCCTCTAAACCGAAAACGCTGCCCGGCTGTGCGGGGCGCCCTCTGGTTGAGATTGTAACATCAAGTGCATCCGATTTCCACCATCAAGAGCCGAATCGTAAAGAAACCGCATGCGAAATTCTTGCAATCCATGCATGATCTTTGGGGGCGTGTGTCAAACGACACGACCTCTGTCACGTTCGTAGATGGGCATGCGGTTTTCATTCCCATCCGGCCCGACATGACGCGACGGATTCGTAGATGGGCATGCGATCTTCATGCCCATCAAGCCCGACATGACGCGACGGATCCGTAGATGGGCATGCGGTCTTCATGCCCATCCGACCCAGGAATGCGGGCATCAAGGTCGGATGCCCGCCTACGGAGATATCCGTGCTGCTTGATGCGGGCATCAAGGTCGGATGCCCGCCTGCTGTCCGTTGGTTGAACGGTAAACACGTCCCCCGTTCATTCCCTGTTCATTGAATCTGGTGCTTCAAGGCGGCCTCCGGTGTTGAGTCCATTTTGTCGCGATTCTCGCGCTGCGCCTTGAATGTCACTAACAGGAAAGAATAAAGAATGATAAAATCCGATAAAAGCTGGTAAAAGGCAAGGTGAACAGATGCCCAACGTATTCCATCCAAGTTTTGGAAGCCGTCCAGACAGAATAGTCGGCAGAGACGAAGTCATTGCGCAGTTTCTTGCCGGTCTCGACAGGGAACCGGGGCACAGAGACAGGGCAACGCTGGTCTTAGGGCAAAGAGGCATGGGCAAAACGGCATTATTGCTACAGCTGGCCGAGGAAGCGAAGGCAAAAGGATACGTGTCTGCCCGAGTGACCGCCGGAGAAGACATGCTGGAGGAGATCATCGAATCAATCCAGCTCGAAGGTTCGGAATTCGTGGCGGCAAGGCAAACGCGAGTGAAGGGGTTTTCGGCCGGAGCCCTAGGCTTTTCTCTAGGCCTGACCTTCTCTGATGAGGTTCGGGACAACTATGGCTTCAGAACCAAGCTGTCGCTCCTCTGCGATCGGCTTTGCGAGAATGACCGCAAGATTCTTCTGCTGGTCGACGAGGTGCAGCCGAATTCCGACGCGATGCGCGCGCTGGCGTCGACCTACCAGCATCTTGCAGGCGAAGGCAAGGAAATAGCAATAGTCATGGCGGGCCTCCCCGGCTCTATTTCGCGCGTGCTTAACGACGAGGTGCTGACATTCTTGAATCGAGCACGCAAGCAACACCTCGGACCTCTGGCGCCAAGAGACATCATGACGTATTACTCGGAGGCTTTCGAACGCGAGCGCCGCATGCTGCCTGCAGAACAGCTGCATCGTGCGGCAAAGGCCACACAAGGGTTTCCCTATCTCTTGCAGCTGATAGGCTATTACGTGGTGGAGTTCACCGCCGAGGGCGACACCGTCGACGATCTTGTTCTGGAAAAGGCGATAGCCGCATCTCGAGAGGACCTTATTGAAGATGTGTTTTCCCCTACGCTTAACAGGCTGTCCGAAATGGACGTTACCGTCTTGCGGGCCATAGCCAAGCAGGGAGATGTCGCGAAAGTGTCCGAGGTGATTGCCGAGCTTGGGGTGAACAATAGCTATTTTCAGCAATACCGCGCCCGTTTGATTGACTCAAGGGTAATCGAATCGCCCCGCGAGGGAGTGGTGGAGATATCAGTGCCGTATCTTGGCGACTACCTTGCAGAAAGGCATCGTTGAAACGAGGTCGCATCGGAAGCGATGTGACAAAAGCGAACGTCCCCTGTTCATCCAGCCCAAGTGATGCGTTCCGTAGATGGGCATGCGGTTTTCATGCCCATCCGGCCCGGGCAGTGCGGGCATCGAGGTCGGATGCCCGCCTACGGATGTCATGAAATGTGGAAAGGGGATGTGAGGCAGGGGGCAATTTGTGGAGAGATGTGTGCAATGTGGCTCGAGTTATGGGTGAGAAAGCTTTCAGGTTTGGTTCAGGGTTGTTTTCAGGGAACTTTCAGGAAAATGGCGAGTTCAGGGGCTGTTTTCTTTCAGGTTACGTTCAGGTAACGCGCCCTAGGCTTTCAGGTTAATTTCAGGTTTTGTGGAGGAAATGTGGTCTGAAATGGGCAGAAGTTGTGTAGAAGCATCACGAAATATTGCGATTCGTTGCCGAAGGGTCTATAACGTTACTCGGTTGTTAATTTGGTCACAGAACTTAAAGGAGGAAATGACCATG
The DNA here is from genome assembly GCA_965147515.1 of uncultured Eggerthellaceae bacterium. Classification (GTDB taxonomy): domain Bacteria; phylum Actinomycetota; class Coriobacteriia; order Coriobacteriales; family Eggerthellaceae; genus MGBC163016. Next base: position 9,648 of record CBCTKQ010000005.1, read on the forward strand.
AAGATGAAGAAAATGGTTGGTGCTCTTGCCCTCACCGCCGCTCTGGCAATGGGAACCATGCCGGCGTTTGCTGCTCCTAGCGCTACTGGGTCTAGCGAGTTTGACGACTCTGCTGCTGGAAGCACCGACATCAAGGCTGAGGTCACAAAGGAACTGAATCAGCACATCAAGGCAACGGTTCCGCTGCAGGTCGTTGTGACGTTCGGTTCCCAGGGCGCCTCTGACATTCTCGGCCCGACTTCTGATATGTACAAGATCACCAACACTGGCGATCAGGCAATCAAGGTTAAGGATGTTGAGCTTGCCGAAATGAACACGACTTTCACTTCAGATGCCATTTATCAGGATGGCGCGAATTGGAAGAATTCGTCTGACGCAAATATCACCGCTGGTAATTACCTTATGTTTACCTACAAGACTGCAGGAAACAACAACTGGCTGGGCGTCAACCACAAGCTGAGCCAGGGTAACGATAGTACTCGTGGCGACAAGACCTACGTCCCCGACGCGATTGCCTTCAACGAGGAGACCATTGCCGTTGGCGACTCTCTGGGTATCGAGTTTGCAGGCAAAGCCTACTTTGTTGACCAGATTGCTGCCTCTGATGTCGCTGACACACTTTGCAAGGTGAAGTACACGATTGGTGCCTAGACGCAAATCAGCCGAACGCTTCATAACAAGATGAAGTTTTTGAGAGGGGCGTCCATTTGGGTGCCCCTCTTCTTTCCTGGAACCTATACTATTGCCCGCGATTATTGCTAGAATGTTGAACGCATATAAATGTGTGCAACGCGTGCCTGAAAGGGGCAATGCTTGCAAAAGGGACTAGGAAAACGAGATGCCTAAACGCAAAAACAAAAACGCAGAACAACAGGCACTTGAAACTGCACCTTCAAATGTCGGTGTAGAAGCCTACTACGACGACGATCGCAAACGCGGAGCAGGTTTCTACATCGGAATAATAATCGCAGCGCTTGCATTGGTGGCTGCGTTGGTGGTGGGGGCATTCCTGTTCCTCAACTCCACGCAGATCGGCGAATCGTATCGAAGCGGCAAGCTGGGCCAGCTTGACGGAAAGTCGAAGGAAGAGATTCAGGCCGAACTCGACCGTATCGTGGAAGAAGGTATGTTCAACATATCCATCTCGCGATACGTATCGCTTCCAACAGGCAATTCCGAAGGAGAGTTCCGTATCGAGAACTCGCCGGCTAACCGCTACAACATGCAGGTGGACATCGCCCGCAGCGACACGGGGGAAACCATCTACGAGTCGGACATACTGGAACCGAACTACCACATACAGTATGCCAAGCTAGACCAGGTTCTCCCAGCAGGAACCTACGACTGCATCGCCACGTTCCATGCGCTCGACCCCGAAACCGACGAGGAGATAGGCCAAGCCGCTTGCGCCATCACGATTCTCGTGAGCTCGTAGTTTGGGAATGGCATGATGGGTTGCGCCGTTGCGGAGAGGCAACACTGCGGGGATTGTGTAGCGTTGGCGCGGTAAGCGGGCTGTCACGGATTCGTGGAAAGCTGATGGGGTCATGACCGTTTGGCTATCCAATGCAGCGGGGGCGATTATCATTCATTTGAAAGCATGCAAGGCGCGAACTGCGTCTGAACATAAATGTAAGCTGGGGAGCTAGGAACGATCATGAAGCTTGCGACGAAGAAGTTCTTTCACAACATCCTGGCGATGGTGGTCAGCGTTTGCATGGTTTGCACGCTGACCCCTTCTATTGCTTGGGCAACGTCCGGACCGGATGACGTTGATTCGTCTAAAACCACCGAATTTGGTGCATACGAGGGCGAGAATACGGCCACGGGCAGCACTAGCGTCAAAGGCAAGGTTTACGACGTCGACTTCAAATTCGACAGCATCACGCCCGATGCGAATTACAACAAGAAAGACGACTTCGTCAATGCAGTGACGGGAAGCAATCCGCTGCAGGCGGTCTTCCACGAGAGCTCGCTCCCCGACAGCTACACGGTTACCTGGTATATCCAGGAAAGAATCGAAAACCCCAGCTACAATCCCAACCAGCCTGAAAGCAAGGACAACCCCAAAACCATCCTTACCGGCAACGCCACTGAAATAGCGTCTGACACGTACAACAAAGCAAACACCCCAACTTACGATGGCGTTCCTTCCACCTTCACGTACCCCGGATCCGCTGGGGTCGTCGTGGCTCCAGCCAGCCTCCCCATGTCCGATGGCAAGATGTACGAGTTCTCGGTGAAGCTAGTCAACAACGCCGACCCTGAGCAGGAGGCTAGCGCCACGACTCAGGTGACGCTTCTGCCCGACTACCCCGAAATCCGCCTTTACGGCAGCGGGGATGCAGTCGCCAACGCCGGAGAGCACATGGTGCAGGGCAACGTTTACGTCGGGTTCTCTCTTCCGATGCACTACCCCGAGCTGAGCGTGTCGCCCGTTGCAAGCGGCGGAACTGACTCTGCATTCAGCGCTTTGCAGCAGGCCGCCTCGGGCAACGGCGAGGAAATCGATTCGGCGGTAAACCTTGCGCTTACCGACATGGAAAACCTTCCCGACGGGGAAGATCCCTACGTCGGCCAGCTCGACGTGTTCTTCCCGCTTCCCGACGGGTCGGCTCTCGGCGTTGGCGACAGCGTCAACGTCTATGGCTACAACACGATAGCGCCCGCCACCAACCCGACGGCGAAGAAGTACGCCGGCGAGGTGGTCGAGATCGAGCTTGAGAACGGCACGAAGGTTCCCGCCGTCGCCATCGCGGTGGAGGGCACTGGTTCCACGCTGGGATCTTTTGCCATTGGCAAGCCTATGGCCGGCTCTTACACGGTTCACGCCTCTGCGTCCGAAGGCGGATTCATAAGCCCCTCCGGCACGAACGGCGTCATTTCCGGCCAGCCGCTCGGGAGTCAGGCCGAGTTCGAGGCCTTGGCCATGACGACGGGTTATACGTTCATAGGGTTCGAGGTACGCGTGGGCTCGAGCACGGCAGGCACCGTTGGGGCCGACAAGCTGGACGTCAACGGCAACACGCTGAAGTTCAACCCTGCCAACATCGGCATCGTCGACGGCGGAAGCGTGTACGTGCATGCCAAATTCGAAAAGGTGGAGCCTCCGGCCGAGGGCGAGCAAGCCGTTGCTTACTATGCCTCGGCGTCGCTGAGGAGTTCCGATGGAGCCACGGGCAGCCTGACAATTGCGCCGGCCCAGACTTATGATGGCGCGCCTGATGTCAAGACCGTGCGCATGGGACAATCGGGGGTAACCCTGGACAAGCCGGTGAACAACTACGCCGGCCTTTACCTTCAGTTCAACCCTGACTCGGGATGCGCCGTCGAATCCGTTCGTGTGAACGGCCAGGAGCTGTCGTTCAATTACTGGAACAACGAGATCATGATCGGCGCCCTGACGACCAGCACCATGGTGGACGTGTCTTATCGCAAGCTGGCGAACGGCGAGACGAGGCCCGAGACGACCTATGTGGACGTGACGGGCACGCTGGACACAAAAGACTGGGTTCCCGGCTACATTCGCGCCATGCTCGTGATCGGCAGCGGCCCGAGCCAAACGGAGACCAGCCACGCCTACTCTACGCCCGTTGGCGCGCGGCAGACGATCGACGTGATGCACACCACCAACTACGAGGTTCAAGCAACTCGGATCGACGCCAATGGCGTGCAGACGGACGTGACCAACAAGGTGGTCAAGGGCGACCGGAAAGACTCGATAGCCATTTACAACGTCACGGAACCCGTAACCATCGTGTTCAACTACGTTCCCAAGAGCGCCGAGATCGAAGGCACCGTAGGCCCTGGCGGTTCCGGTCAGATCATCGTCGACCCTACCAAACAGGCTTCTAACAGGATGTCGAAGGCCGCCGCCCTTCGGGCTTCGGCCAAGGTTGGTGAGACCACGACAATCAGCCGCGAGATGCTTGAGGTCGGAAACCGCGCGCGCATAATCGCGACGCCTGCCGACGGTTACGAGTTGAGCCGAATCGAAGTGAACGGTACCAATGTTACCCAGTACTTCAAGCCCCATTATCAGGGAACCACCATCACCCATTGGACCATGACCGTCTACCGCAGCGAGACTGGCAACATACCCGACGGGACGGGCCAATGGGACGGGCTTCTTCAGGATGCTGTCGTGGACAATGTGGTTCCCATCGAAAGCGCCGTGGCCAACGTGACCATGTCGTTCAACCCGAAGGTTCCCACGTCCGAGACTTACCAGACGATACGAACCCATGTCGAGGGCAACGGCGGTACGATCACGCCTACCTTCAAGGCCGAGCAGAACACCACCGCCACGGTGCAGTTCTTCCCGGACGATACCTACAAGGTTGACGCCTACAGGGTTGACACCGGCAATTGGGTGACCGTGGGCGACAACCGCGACTCTCTGAAAGTCGACGTGCCGGTGGGCACCTACGATCACGACGTATACGTACGCTTCAAGCCGGGCAGCACTCAGGGCATGCCCAATGCGTACACCATCACCCCCCAGGCATCGGCGGGAGGAACCATATCCCCTGGCGAACCCGTGAAGGTGTACGAGGGCGATTCTTTCAACTTCAGCATCCTTCCCAAGGCGGGATACACCATCGGCACGGTTGAGGCGAACGGAACCACCAGGCCCGACGTCACGCTCGAGGGTGAAGGCGACATCGCCGTGAACGGGTACACCTGCACCGTGAGCAATGTCAAGTCGGACTGCAGGCTGTCCGTCAAGTTCAACAAGAGCGAAGCGACGAGCACAGCTCATGTTGTGCGCGCCGAATGCGTCGAGGGTAACGGCACGATCAACCCCAGCTCTCCGTTCACCGTGGCCAACGGGTCGAACGCCTCGTTCACGTTCTGGCCCGACGACGGTTGGTACGTCAAGGGCGTGTACGTGAAGAACAGCGCAACGCCCGACACCATGCCCGACGGAGAGGAATCCGCAGACCGAGGGATCAACCTGGTGGGCTCGGTGGTCGACGGACGCATGTTCACGCTGAACGACATCCAGGACGACACGGTGCTTCAGGTCGCATTCGGCGAGCTTAGGCACACCGACCCTGACGACCCCAACAGCCCCATCGACCCCAACGACCCGAACACGCCGCCTGCCGTCAATGATGGCGACACGTTCACGCTGTCGCCCACGGACAACTTCCAGCTTGGCGACGGCGCCACCATATCGCCCAACTTGTCCGACATGACGTTCATCAAGGCCAAGGACGACGGCGGCAATGTCATCAACCCACCCCATGCGGCGTCGGGTTCCGACATCACCGTGATCATAGCCAGCGGCTACAAGCTTGACGACGGGGCCGACAACGGCGGCATCACCATCAAGAACGGAAACGATGACGTCACCAAGAGCGCGACCGTCAAGCCCGTCGGCGACGGCATGTACGAGGTGACCATTCCGGCCGCGAACATCACGCCCGACATGAAGATCATCGTCGACACTACGCAGGACAAGGCATCTCAGGGCATGGTCGACAAGGCCAAGGTCAACATCACCGTCAGCGGCGAGGGCGTCGTTTCCCCTTCAGGAATCGATGGCGTCGTTTCCGTGGAGGCGGGCAAGTCCCAGGCGTTCACCTTCATTCCCAACACTGGATGGAAGCTTCACAGGCTTTATGTCGACGACGCCACGGTAAGCGTCACCGGAAATTCCTACGCCATGCACAACATCCAGGGCGAAAGGTCGCTGCAGGCCGTGTTCGTCCCACTTGAGGAAGGCGAACAGCAACCTGACGTGGCCACACACGACGTGAACGTGGTGCCACGCGCGACCGGCGGAGGTCAGTTTGACGCCAAGATAGGAAGCGTGTCGCCATCGGGCATTACCAAGGTGGCCGACGGCGCCAGCCTCTCGGTTCTGGTGGAACCTGCTGCCGGATACAAGGCGGTGGCGTACGACGGCACCACGCAGACTGCCGGCAGGGAAATTCCCATCGTGGGCAACACGATAGAGCTTACCAATATCACCGCCGACCGCAACGTGAGCGTGTTCTTCGAGCCCAGCCAGGCGTCGAGCTACTACAACCTGAGCGTGTCGTACAGCCAGGGTGGCATCGCCTCGCCTGCCGGCAACATGCTTATGGCGGCCGGGTCCACCCAAACCATTAGCATCCTTCCCGATGCCGGCAAGGCCGTGAAGGACGTCTGGCTTACGAGAGGTGACGCGACCTCCGGCGTTTCCGTGATTAAGGACGTCCGCGCGACCATCGGAAACAAGGGCATCACTTACACGACGCCTGTTGCTTCCGAGAAGATGTCGGTATATGTGGAGTTCTGCAACGCGAACGATCCCACCAGGCCTACCACTCCCAGCCTGCCTTCCGGCGACGACGTGCGCGACCCTCAGGGCAACACCACCTACCACACGGTGACGGCGCTGGTGGCTGGTGGCGGTGGTACGGTTATGCCTGCCTCCGCAAAGGTTGCCAACGGCGCTCCGGTGACGTTCACCATCGTTCCGCTCGAGGGCTACCATCTGCAGAGCGCCCAGCTCGACGGCAGGACGGTGACCCCGCAGAACGGCACGACGTACAGCATAGGAAGCGTGACGGCCGACTCGACGTTCAGGGTTGTGTTCGAGAAGGACAGCAGCGCTTCCGACCTTGACCAGTACTACACGGTGTTCGCCAACGCCGTGGGCGATGGGACCAGCACCACTTCCGGCCAGAAGGCGGGCGGAACCATTTCGCCTGCCGGCCCCGTGACGGTTTCGGGCGGCGGCAACCAGTCGTTCACCATCCTGCCCGACCCCAACTGCAAAGTTTCGCAGATCGTAATCTCCAACGCCAACAGCGGCGAGGCCGCCACGACGGTGAAGGACTTCAAGGGGTCCAGCTACACGTTGTTCGGCGTGAACAAGGACATCAACTTCACCGTGTACTTCACGGCGCTTAAGGCGGGCGAGACGGCTCCGCCGACCGTGCTGACGCACAGCATCACGGCGACGTCTTCGCTGAACGGCTCCATTTCGCCTTCCGGCGTGCGCACCGTCGACGACGGCGGCAACGCCATGTTCACGTTCGTGCCCTGGGACGGGTACAAGCTGTCCTATGCGATAGTCGACGGCGTCAACGTTCCTGCCAGCTACATCGCTAACAACCAGTACACGTTCCCGGACGTCAAGGAAGACCATTCCATACATGCGGTCTATATAGGCGAAAACGAGCAGGCTGCCGACTTCGTCTCGCTGAACATCACCTCCAACAGGAACGGCACCGTCAACCCCAGCGGGTCGGTTTTGGCCACCAAGGGAAGCGACGTGATCATCGACGTCGTGCCCTTCCTGCGCTACGAGGTGAAGGAAATCACCGTGGGCGACCGGAAGCTGTCAGGGCTTTTGAGCGGGTCTGGGTTCACCAACGGCACCGTGAGCAACGCTGACTTCGAATGGGCCAACGGCAAGCTGACGCTTAAGAACGTGAGCGATGCGCTCAACAGCGTCCAGGTGGAGTTCGGCGTGAACGAGAGCTACAACCCAGGCGGCAGCGGTGAGGAAGGCATTCCCGACTACGAGAAGGTCGACACCAACGTGCAGCCGGCTGGAAGCGGATCCACCAGCATCCAGCCCGACCCCATCTACATTGAGAAGCCGGGTCCGGGTGCCACCAACGACCAAAGGACTATGGACGTCACCATCGTTCCGGAGGAAGGCAAGATCGCTGACAAGATCGTGGTCAACTACGGCGACGGCACCAGCGACGTGTACGACAGCACGACGAACCCGTCTGCGCAGGAGATATACGAGAAGGGCTACGTGACCGTGGACACCGACCGCGGCGACGTGAGCCTGGACATAACGTTCCGCGACCTGACCTCCCAGGAGAAGAACGACATCAACAACGGCACGATCAAGCCGGCGACGTATTTCGAGGTCAGCGTGGGATACTCCAACGGCGGAACCGTAGGCCCTGCCGGCACGGTGAAGGTGGCCAAGGGCTCGAAGCTCATGCTGCAGATGATTCCCAGCACCGGGTACGAGGTGGCATCCGTCAACGTGGACGGTCAGAACAGGACCTCCGAGGTGACCAACACCCGCACGTACATCCTGAGGGACGTGCAGGCGAACCAGAAGGTCGACGTGGCGTTCGGGTTCGTCGGCTCCGGCGAGGACGAGAAGGTGCACGAGTTCACTGCCAGCGCCACCGGCGACGTGACAGGTGGGACGGTTTCGCCGCAGCAGAACAAGGTGCGCGACGGTTCCAGCCAGGTCGTTTACTTCATGCCGAAGGACGGATACAAGGTTGGCACCGTGACCGTGACTCGCGGAGATGCGGCGCCCGAGACCTACAACGACTACAATTCCGCCACCATGACGGTGCGTAACGTGACGTCTAACGTGAGCGTGCAGGCCGAGTTCGTCAAGGCCGGCGCAGACGAGCCGACCTGGACCGTGAAGGGCGTTCCCATGACGGTCGAGGTAGGCGCCGGAAGCGGCACGGCTACCCCGGGCTATTCCGAAGTTCCCGTGGGGTCTTCGGTGGACGTGAGCTTCTATCCCGACCCCGAGTGGCGCGCCAGCTACTACACGATGAACGGCAAGACCACCTACCTGCCTGGCAACGTCAACAGCTGGCCGGTGATGCCGGACGCAACCGACGGTGCCGAAAACAAGATGGTCGTGTTCTTCGAGCGCATAAACGGCAACGGCGCCGACCAGGTAGTCAATGTGCAGGTTGTCAAGGGCGATGACGGCGCGATGCACGGTTCGGCATCGCCTTCGCAGGCCACGGTTGCCTACGGCGGCTCGACGACATTCTACCTGTATCCCGATCTGCGTGATGGATACACCATCGACTACGTACGCTTCAACGGCGTCGACCAGGCCAAGAAGGGCGTCATCAACGCAGGCGTCAGCCAGAAGCAGAACATAAGCGTCCGGGGCGGAAACATGACGCTGCAGGGGTCGGTGACCACCGCCACCGAGAGCGACGCCAACAACCTGGGCGCCAACAGCAACGTGTACTACAGCGCCTACACGGTCACGCTTGACGATGTGGTGACTTCCGGAACCCTGGAGGTCAAGTACAAGAAGATTCCCGACGGCAACGGCATGAAGGTCGAGACGACGCCACACCGCATGACCATCACGTCCATGGGCGGCGGCATGGTCAGTCCGCTGGGCGAGATCGTGCTACCTGAGGGCGAGGTCGTCGACATCCTCACCACGTCGTTCGAAAGCTACTATCTTGCAAGCGTCATTCAGACCGCTGGCAACATAAAGACCGACCTGACTGGAAGCGTCGAGGGACGCGTGGCGAAGGCGCGCATGGGCAACGCGGACTGCAGCGTAGAAGTCACGTTCGAGCGCGTGGGCACGCCTGGGCCTCCGGTGCACGCATCGAAGGGCACCGCTACTTACAATGGCAACCCCATCGAGTTCGAGATCGGCGGTTATGTGGATCCCGATACCGGCGATGTCGTTCCGCTGAAGGTCAACGAGCAGGGCGTGCTGTGCGACAGCGACGGCAACCCCATCGAGTTCGTGCGCGGAGGTGCTTACGAGTTCTACTTCAACCCGCAGGCAACCGGCGAGAACGGCCGCAGCCTTGTGATTGAGAGCGCCAAGTACGATGGCAAAGACCTGTCGGTGATCCCTGGCGCCAACTACCTGACGAACGTCGTGCTGAACTCTTCTGGCGCGTTCGATGTTGTGTTCCGCGAGCTCGCGGAAGGGGAGACGCCCATCAACCCCAGCAAGGGATTCACGGTTACTATCTTCAGCCAGGGCGAAGGCACGGTTTCGCCGGCTGGACCGCTTACCAGGCAGCCTGGTGGCGAGACGGGTCCGTTGGCCCTCAACGGGAACGGCGAGAACTTCGCCGTTAGCAAGATCGTCGTCGGCTATAGCGACGATTACGGCCAGTGGACGGAAGAGACCGTTCCTTCGACCGAGTATGCTGACGGCACCTATAACCGCAAGGGCATCGACCGCGACATTACTATAACGGTGTACTTCGACGAGTTCTGCATCGTGCGTGTGGAGTGGGACAACAGCCTTGGGTTCATTACTCCGAACCACGCCGAGGGGTCGTACATCTACAGGCCGGTTGGCACCGCCGAGCTGCCATTCGCGGTGGCGCCCTATGCGGACAGCGAGCTGGTAAGCGTGGAAACAGGTGCGACTGCCGATACTGCCGTGCCGATCGATTACAGCGAGGACGAGCAATACACCAACCAGATGTATGACGACTTGGGCATAACGAACCCGAACGACCCGAGCGGCATAAGCACGATGTCCATGGCCGACACGCCGAACGTCGTCGTGCAGCCTGCATCGACCGACTTCGCGAAGATCTACGGCTTCAATGCACCGCTTGGGAAGAGCACCTACGTTCGCGCCAACTTCCGCAGCACGAAAACCGAGGAGCTGCATAAGGTTGCTGCTAGCATAAGGGGCGGGAAGGGCACCATCAACTTCAACGGCAATCCGATTGAGTCTGGCACCGTGGTTGAGGCCGCCAATGGTACCTTCACGTTCGTGCCTGACACCGGGTACACAGTGACAGGGCTGTGGGTGGACGGCCAGCGCATCTCGGCTGCGCCCACATTCTCGTTCAGCAACCTTAAGAAGGACATGACCGTGGAGGTCGAGTTCGGCTTACCGCAGAACCTTGGCGGTGGCGGAGGAGCCGACCGCCTGGTGCGCGTGGCTAGCAGCTTGGCGCGCACGGGCGACCTTACCGGGCCGGTAGTTGGGCTGTTCCTGCTGATCGCCGCTGCAGGATTGACGGTCACCGCGGTGAGCTACATTCGCCGCAACCGCAGGCGCCAGCGCTATCAGCAGTAGGGGATAGTCGGTGCGCGATAGGCGGCAAGCTCACCGCCGATGCGCGAAGGCTAACGAGGTATCTCGTGATGTTTGAAAGCTAGCAAGATAGCGTGAAGCGGAAGGGCCGGGGATTGTTTCCCGGCCCTTTTTATATTATGTGGGCCGAACTGGTGGCTTTTTGCAATTCGGACAAAAATGCAAAGTTGAAAACGGCGAAAATTGCAAAAATGCAAACTTATAAAGCTGCAAAATTGCAAAAAAGCAAAGTCGATTTGGTCCGAAAGTACAAAAATGCTGGTTAGGTATTTGCGAAAAGCGAATGGACGTCAGGCCGAGAGGGCTTTCTTAGGGCGGCCGGCGTTATGAGGCTCGGCGAGACGCGCTTCGATGCTTGCGGTGGTTACCCAGCTGTTTCGGCCTTCGCGCCATCCCTCCAACAGCCCGTTGTTCACCATCGTCGTGATGCGGGCCCGGCTGACGCCAAGAAGCCTTGCGGCCTCTGAAGCCGACACCTTGCCGATGTCGTCCAGCGATGCATCGACTGAGACCACCACGCGAATGCCGTCATGCTGCAAAGTGTTATTGAATGTGGGTTTCGGGGGTTTCTCGTCATGCATAAGGCAATCGCGTACGATTTCGCGAAGCAGATCCGCCGCCGAATCGCATGCATCTTCGATGTCGCAACCTTGCGTGATGCCAGGAATTCCAAAGGGGGCAATGCACCATTCCTTTTCGCCGTGCCACATTTCGAATTCGTATGTGTACTGCATGCTGGTCTCCTAGCTTTAGAAGTCGATGTCGATGCATGGCAGAGGATGTTGGCTTTTGCCATGTACGGTTGATATGCCATTTGATGCGTTCTAATAGCACACCGAAGTCACGCAAGCTGCCTTTCAGTTCGATGTCGGCAAGAGGAAGTTCATGACCAAGGAAACCATCGCCTCTTTTTCGTCGGGGCGAGACTCGGCAATCATGATGGTCATCGCGACGAGCGTGTTGCTTTCGATGACTTTGCGACCTTCGGCGAAAAGCATTCCGTTCTTGTCAAGGAAGTACAGAAAAAGACATGCCGCGATGCGTTTGTTCCCGTCATGAAAAGAATGGTTCTTGACAACCAGATACAGAAGGTTCGCTGCTTTCTCCTGGATGGAGGGGTAGATTTCTTGCCCAGCAAAAGACTGGTAGATGGCCGAGATGCTGCTCTTGAATGAGTCGTCCTTTTCCGTGCCGAAGAGGCTGCTTTCGCCGGCGAACTTCATCGAGCGTATGAGGTCGATGCATTCATCGTAATCAAGCGCGTATACGGATTTGTTGCCTTCGGGCCGCGGAATGCGCTGATGGTCGTAGTCATCAAGGAGATCGAGAGCAGGTGCGTAGGCTTGGACGATGTCGAGAATCTGCGACTCTTCGAGGTTTTGCGGCAGACGCCGAATGATTTGAATAGCTTGAGATAATTGCTGCAGTCGCTTTTGGTTCTCGGCAAAGCCATTCATTATGTAACGATGGAGCACATCAGTCGCCCAGCGCCGGAACTCGACGCCTCGCTGGGACTTGACACGGTATCCGACGGAAATGATTACGTCTAGGTTGTAGTACTCGATCATGCGCTCTATCTGGCGGTTTCCCTCCATTTGAACTGTCGCAAATTTTGCGACAGTTGGATTATCGAAGGTATTAAGCTCCTCCGATAAAGCATTGCTGATGTGCTTCCCGATGGTTTTGACGTCCCTATCAAAGAGGATTGCCATTTGCTGGCGATTGAGCCAGACCTCCTCCTTCCCAAGATCAAAAGAGACTTCAAGCGATACTTCGCCGTCGGAAGAGTTGAAAAGGACGATTTGCTTGGATGGATTCGGCATGCTGCGTTTATCCTTTCTGTATCGAAGGGCAATGTGTCTGTGGTCAAGGGCCGGCCCCTGCCCCCATCAACCTCATCGTGCTGGGCGACGTATTCCAGCTAGAAGTCGATCTCGGCGACGACGTTGACGCCCATCTCCTCGCAGAGGGCGACCAGCTTCTTGTCGACCGTGAACAGCGTTGCGTTGTTGCGCTTGGCGAGCAGCAGGTAGAAGAAGTCGTAAACAGGATGCCCATATCGGCATGCTTCCGTGAAAGCCTCTTCGTAATACTCGTTCGTTGGCACGAGATCGTCGACTTGGGCGAGGGCGGATTTGGCCAATCGGCGTCCTTCGTCTATGTTTTTATGGCCAAAGGAGCAAAGCTTCCATGCTGTATTTGCTACTTCGCAAGCAAACAGGTCAGGCGCGATGGCTTCCTCCCCATTCATCATCAGCGTTCTCAATGCGTTGCCTCTTGCGGTTTTCTTGGCGATCTCGACGGCGGCGCAGCAATCGATGACAATCATGCGACTTCCTCCCAAAGGCGATCATGGCCGTGGTCGTTATCGCGGTCTTCCCTGACAAGGTCGGCTATGGATTCGTAGCCAGGGGGGAGTTCGAGAGAGCCGAAATCCTGCTCGTCGATGTATTTGAACAGCGCCTTGCGCTTGGCGATGCGTTCCTCGCGGCCGATGATGTCGGCCATGGGGTTGTGGATCGAGTCCCTCCATGCGGCTTCGCCGGTCCGTGGAACCGTTGAGGTGATGGTCGCACTAGGCATGCGGCATGCTATGGTTTCGTTATGCAGCTTTTCGCCATCGTCCACTTCGTCTCCGTCGATGTACCCCTTCGTTGCAAGGTATATCTTGATGAGCCGAAGCGTCTGTTGGGACATGCTGCGATCGTCCTGCGCGCAGCACTTCTTATAGGCGGCGTAGATGTCTTCGGGCATGTCTCGAATCTGCAAGGATGGCATGATGGCTCCTTTTCACAAAGGATGACGGATTCAGTATATCATGCGTAATTCATGAATATGCATGAACGCTTGTTAGATGGCGGCATGGCGGGGGCGTGTCTTTGAACAGGGGGGCGTGCCCCCTATGTATAATGAACGCAATGCGAGAAAGGCAGGATTTTATGGCATACCAGGACGAAATCACCCACATGGAACGAGGCGAGCTGGAAGCCCTCCAGCTCGATCGTCTCAAGAAGGCAGTGGTCTACTGTTACGAGCGTATCCCCTTCTACAAGGAAAGCTTCGACGAGGCCGGGTTCGACCCTTACAAGGTCGAATCGTTCGACGACCTTCAGAAGGCGCCCTTCACCACCAAGCAGGACATGCGCGACGCTTACCCTTACAAGCTGTTCGCTGTGCCTAAGGAGGAAGTGCTCGAGATCCACATGTCTTCGGGCACCACTGGCGTGGCCACCGTCAGCGGCTACACAGAGCATGACATCCAGGTGTGGGGCGACTGCTTCGCCCGCGGCATTGGATACGCCGGCGGCACCGACGAGGACATCTGCCACGTGTGCTACGGCTACGGCCTGTTCACGGGCGGTCTGGGCGGCCACTACGGCGGCCTTAAGGCCGGATGCATGACCATCCCCATGAGCGCCGGCAACACCAAGCGCCAGATCAAGGTGCTGAACACCATGGGTTCTTCCATCATCTGCTGCACGCCCAGCTATGCCATGTACATAGCCGACACGGCTATCGAGATGGGCCTCGACCCGGCGAAGGACTTCAACCTGAAGGCCGGAATCCACGGCGCCGAGGCGTGGTCCAACCAGTTCCGCGAGAACCTTGAAAAGAAGCTGGACTACAAGGCGCTCGACGTGTACGGCCTCACCGAGGTGATGGGCCCGGGCGTGGCCATGGAATGCCTGGAACAGGACGGCCTGCACGTCGCCGAGGACCACTTCTTCGTGGAGGTGCTCGACCCCGACACGCACGAGCCGGTGCCCGACGGCGAGTGGGGCGAGCTGGTCATCACCACGCTCGACAAGGAGGCCACGCCCGTCATCCGCTACCGCACGAAGGACATCACGCGCATCCTTCCGGGCGAATGCAAGTGCGGCGTGACGCACCGCCGCATCGACCGGCTGCACGGACGCACCGACGACATGTTCAAGGTGCGCGGCGTGCAGGTGTTCCCCAGCCAGATCGAGAACGTGTGCACCGCCTTCCCCGAAATCGCCGACTGGTACCAGATCGAGCTGACGCGCGACGGCGCGCTCGACGTGGCCACGCTGAAGATCGAGGTCAACCCCGACTTCGAGATCGACGAGGTGCGCAAGATCGAAGACCTGCAGAAGCGCCTCACGCAGGCGCTGCGCGACGAGCTGGCCACCACGATCAAGGTGCAGATCGTCGAGCCGTACACCATCCAGCGTTCCGAAGGCAAGGCCGTGCGAATCGTCGACCTTCGCGGTGAGGAGGAGAAGTAATGATCGACCAGCTGACTGTTTTCCTTGGCAACAAGAAGGGGCGCCTGACGGCGCTTTGCGAAACCCTTGGTAACGCCGACGTGCAGATGCACGCCCTGGCCGTCGCCGACACCAGCGACTACGGGATCGTGCGCATCATATGCGACAAGCCCGAAGAAGCCGTGCAGGCGCTTACCGCCTCCGGGTTCACGGCCAGCCTTGCGCGCGTGGTCGCCGTGCAGGTTCCCGACGTGCCGGGCGGAGCCGCGCAGGTGTTCGACGCGCTCGAGAAGGCCGACGCCAGCGTGGAGTACGCCTACTGCTTCACGTCGTCGGTGGGCGCCGCGACGCTGGCGCTGAAGACCGACAGCGACGTGGTGGGCCTGCTCGAAGGCGCAGGGTTCCACCTGCTTTACCCGAAGGACATCTACGCCGCCTAGGCGCTTGTCTGCAACCCAGGAGGAACGGATGCTCGTATTGGTAGTGAACGCTGGCAGCTCGTCGCTGAAGAGCCAGCTCATCGAAACGGACGGCAAGCTTTGCCTGATGAAGTGCCTGGCCCAGAAGGTCGGCACGCCCGAAGCGTCGATGTCCGTGGCCTTCTCGCCCGAGTTCCAGAAGGTGAAGTACAACGTTTCCGGCTTCACGGTGGAACAGTGCCTGGCGAAGCTGCTCGACGTGCTTGTGGAAGACCCTGAGTCGCCCATAGGCTCGCTCGACCAGATAGACGCCATCGGCAACCGCGTGGTGGCCGGCGGCGAGTACTTCACGCGCGCCACGCTGATCGACGACGAGGCGCGCGGGCACCTGGCCGAGATCGAGGAGCTGGCGCCGCTTCACAACCCCGTGGCCGACCAGTGCATCGACCTTCTGCGCGAAGCCATGCCCAACACGCCGCAGGTGGCGGTGTTCGACACGGCGTTCCACCAGACGATGCCGCCGAAGGCCTACATGTACCCGCTGCCGATGCGCTACTACAACGACTACCACATCCGCCGCTACGGGGCCCACGGCACCTCGCATCGCTATGCGGCGCAGCAGGCGGCCAACCTGCTTCGCCGCTCGCTGCGCGACCTGGGCCTCATCACCTGCCATCTGGGCAACGGCGGGTCCATCACCGCGGTCAACCACGGCAAGTCCATCGACACCACCATGGGCTTCACGCCGCTGGAGGGGCTGATGATGGGCACGCGTTCGGGGTCCATCGACCCGGCGATCATCACCTACATCATGCGCAAGGAAGGCAAGACCTTCGACGAGATGGACCACATCCTGAACAACGAGAGCGGCATTCTGGGCATCACCAACGAAAGCAGCGACATGCGCGACGTGCTGGAGGCGGCCGACGCAGGCGACGAGGAGGCCGAGCTGGCCATCGACATGTACGTATACCGCGTGCAGAAGGCCATCGGCAGCTACTATGCGGCCATGACGCGCACCGACGCTGTGGTGATGACGGCCGGCATCGGCGAGAACTCGGCGCGCTTGCGCGAGCGCATCTTCGAGGGGCTTGCCCACATGGGCATGATCCTGGACAAGCAGCGCAACGACGTGGAAGGCGCCATCGGCGTGAACCGCATCATCTCGATCGACGACAGCCCCATCAAGATATGCGTGGTCACCACCGACGAAGAGGTGCGCATCGCGCGCGAGACCGACAACCTGGTCTCGCAGCTGTAGGTGGGGGAGTCGGGGAGTCAGGGGGACGGTTCTGTTGACTCAGTAATTTGGCTGCTACCATGTCGCGCGCGGAAGCTAGGTTGAGTCAACAGAACCGTCCCCCTGACTCCCGGGCGTGTCGGGGGACGGGGCCTAAAGGATAGGAAGACCAACATGAGGATCCTTCTCACATGCCATTTCCCGCTGACCGGTTCGGGCAGCGGAGTGTACACGCTCAACGTCGCGCATGCGCTTGCCAAGCTCGGGCACGAGGTGCGCATCGTGGTTCCCGAGAACCAGCCTCCCGAAGAATATGCGGATTTCGGCGTGCACCCGGTCTACTTCGACGGATGCACGCCCGACGCGCTGCCGTTCAACTTCCCGTGCTTCACCACGCACCCGCGCAGCACGCAGACGTTCTACGACCTGACTGACGACCAGCTTGCGGCCTACGAGGCCGCGTTCCGCGCCGCCATCGAGCAGGAGGTCGCCGACTTCGCTCCCGACGTCATCCACAGCGGGCACGCGTGGCTTCAGCCTGCCTACGCCGCCGACTACGGCATCCCGCTGGTGGTGACGGTGCATGGCACCGACCTCATCGGGTACGAGCGCATCATGGAATCAGGCGAACCCCGCATGCGCGTGTTCGAGGACGCCGCGCGCAAGGCGCTTGAGTGCGCATCGGCCATCGTCACCATCTCGAAGGAGAACGACCAGCTGGTGCGGCGCCTGTTCCCCCAGCAGGCCGGCAAGTGCCACCTCATCCTGAACGGCTACAACTCCGATGTGTTCTACCCCGAAGTTCTTCAGCAGCGCGAGGTGCTGGGCGCTTTGGGCATTCCCGGCGAATACAGGCACGTCGTGTCGTTCGCGGGCAAGTTTGCGCATTTCAAGGGCATCGACGTGCTGTTGCGCGGCGCGGCCGAGTTCATGCGCGGCGACACGGTGCTGGTGCTTGCGGGCGACGGCGAGCTGTTTGACGACATGAACGCGCTTGCCGCCGAGCTGTGCCTTCCCAACGCTTACTTCGTACACAACCAGCCGCACGACATGCTGCGCAAGCTGTACAGCATCGCCGACGTGTCGCTGCTGACGTCGCGCAAGGAGCCGTTCGGGCTGGTCATCATCGAGGCGATGGCGTGCGGTGCGCCTGTGGTGGGCAGCGACGATGGGGGAGCAGTGGACATCATCACGCCCGAAGTAGGCCTGCTGTTCCGCTCCGAGGACCCGGTCGATTTGGCCGCGAAGGTGAACGAAGTGCTGGACGGCAGCGTGACGTTCGACCGCGAACAGGTGGCCGACTATGCGAGGGGCCGCTTCTCGCAGGACGAGTCCATCGAGCACCTGGTCGATTTGTACCGTCAGGCCATCGAGCAGGAGTAGCGCGCGCAGCGCAGGCATCCCGCCGTCGCGGTTGCGCAAACACGCCGTAGCGCCTGTCGCGGCCGCAGCAGCCGCATCGGTCACCGCGCGCACCTCGTCTGTCGCGCTAGCATCGGCCTTTTCCCCATTTGCATGTTCCATATCCGCTGCAGCACCTTATAATGAACGGATACTTGTACTTCATGGGGATCCGCACGCAAGCCACACGCAGAGGGAGAGGACCGGGCATGGCATATTATT
>CBCTKQ010000006.1:0-27586 GCA_965147515.1 uncultured Eggerthellaceae bacterium
TCGTGCTGGTGGTCGGCTATGTCTTCTACGGCGGCTGGCTGGCGAAGCAATGGGGCGTCAAGCCGGGAAACCCCACCCCGGCCAACGAGCTGGAAGACGGGGTCGACTACGTGCCGGCCGCGCCGTACGTCGTCCTGGGCCACCACTTCTCGTCCATCGCGGGGGCGGGTCCCATCAACGGCCCCATCCAGGCCGCAATCTTCGGCTGGGTTCCCGTCATGCTGTGGGTGCTTCTGGGCGGCATCTTCTTCGGTGCGACCCACGACTTCGGGGCCTTGTTCGCATCCATCAGGCACAAGGGCAAGACCCTGGCCACGGTCATAGCGCAGAACATCGACGACACCGCGAAGAAGCTGTTCTGCGTCTTCGCCTACCTCACGCTTTTGCTGGTCGTTGCGGCGTTCGCCTCCATCGTCGCGTCCACCTTCGCGGTGGTGCCGGTCCCCGACGACCCCGCGAAGGCGGCCGGCGTCGAGGCCTCGAACCTCGCGAACATGCGCACGGCGATGATATCCCTCCTGTTCATCGTGGTCGCCGTGATATACGGCCTCGTCACGCGCGGGCGCAAGATCCCCACCGCTGCGAACATCGCGTCCGCCATCGCCATCATCGTCGTGGTGGTGGCGGTGGGGTACAACCTGCCGATCATAAGCCTGGACAACACCAGCTGGATGATCATCGTTGGCGTCTACATCCTGGCCGCCTCCGTGGCGCCGGTCTGGATCCTGCTGCAGCCGCGCGACTACCTGTCCAGCTACCTGCTCTACGGGCTCATAATCGTATCCCTCGTCGGAATCGTCGGTTCGGGGATCGTCGGCGCCTCGACGAACCTCGAGATACCCGCCTTCACGGGTTTCACGGCGGTGGCGGGGGATTCCAAGGTCGCAGCGAGCGGCTTCCTGTTCCCGGCGCTCTTCATAACCATCGCTTGCGGGGCGATCTCGGGCTTCCACAGCCTAGTGGCGTCGGGGACGACGTCCAAGCAGCTCGACAAGGAAGAGCACGCCCAGCCGATCGCCTACGGCGGGATGCTGCTCGAATGCCTGGTTGCGATCATCTCGCTTTGCGCGGTCGCCTTCGTGTTCAGCGGCTACATGGACGGAACCTACGCGTCGCCGACCCAGGTGTTCGCGTCCGGCCTGTCGCAGATGCTGGCCGTGATTCCCGGGCTGGGGTCGACCGCCGACGTCGTCTACTCGCTCCTGGTGCTGACGGTGTCGGTGTTCTGCCTCACGTCGCTGGACACGGCGACGCGCCTCGCCAGGTACATGTTCCAGGAGCTTTTCACGCCGCACGGGGTCAACGTGAAGGACCTTACGGGATGGAGGAAGGTGCTCACGAACCCGTGGGTCGCGACCATAATCACGGTCGTCATAGGGGTGTGGCTCGGGCTTAGCGGGTACCAGCTCGTCTGGCCCTTGTTCGGTGCGGCCAACCAGCTTCTTGCGGCGCTTGGGCTGCTGGCCGTGTGCGCGTGGCTTGGGAACGTCGGGCGCAACAACAAGATGTTCTACTTCCCCATGGCGTTCATGCTGGTGGTGACGCTGACGTCCCTGGTCATGACGTTCTGGGGCAAGCTGACGGGAATCCTCGCCGGAACCGTGACGGCGGCGAACGTGCTGCAGCTGCTGATCTCGCTCTTCCTTATAGTCCTTGCGGTCGTGCTGGCGGTGAAGGGCGTGAAGACTGTCATCGCCGCCGCAAGGGGAGACAAGGCCGACGAGGTCATCTCCTACTAGGGGCGCTATGACCAGGAGGCGTTATGGCTAGGAGGCGCTATGACAAGGGGGCGCTATGACAAGGGGGCGCTATGACAAGGGGGCGCATATAGCGCCCCCTTTCGTTGCCGGAATCGATTCGCTTCGTGCGTGCCCTACGACTCTGCGACCTTTTCGTTCTTGGGCTTGAGCGACTTTATCAGCACGGCGCAGATGCCGCCGACGATGGCGATGGGGACGCAGAACGTGAGCGACGCCATGTTCCAGCCTAGCGACACGGCCAGGCTGCCGAAGGCCGCCGAGCCTATGCATCCGCCCAGGTTCTGCAGGAATGCGACGATGGCCATGCCCAGGCCGACCTTCGACGGGTCCTTCGCGTAAAGCGGGACGCTTGAGAACACGCCGGTGGAGCAGCATGCCGAGCAGAAGCTCATGGCGACGACGAACACCCACACCAGGGCCATGTTGTCGCCGAACGCGAAGGTGAGCAGCACCGCGGCGCCGAACATTCCGAAGACTATGAACCCCTTGTGAATGTTGAACTTGTCCGCCACGATGCCCGAGATGGGTCCGAGCGCCAACACCAAGATGTTGGTGATGCTGGATATGGTGCCAGACAGCTGCGTGTCTAGGTGTTGAACGTCAGCCAGGTAGGAAGGATAGAAGCCTCCGATCGCGCCGGCGTTGAAGACGTTCCAGCAGCCGAAGGCGATGGCTATCATCACGATGCTGAAGAAGTCGGGCTTCAGCTTCATGGGAGCCGATCCCGCCTCGGCGGTCTCCTGCGGCGCATCCTCTTGCGGCGGCGTGGTGTAGACCAGCAGGACGAAGACCAGAGCGACGCCGGCCAGGATCGCCGAGAGCCACCAGTTCGCGCGCCAGGTGCCTCCAAGTGCGTACACCATGGGTGTCACGTTCATGGCCAGCACAACGCCGGCCGGGAACCAGACGCTCCATATGCCCATGGCGAGCCCCTGCTTGCGGGCGGGGATGATGGATGCGACGGCGGCGGGGCCGACGACCGAGATCAGGCCCATGCCGATGCCTTCGATGAAGCGCGTGACCAACATCATCGTGGCGTTCGTGGCAAGCGCTCCGCCGGCGGCGCCGACGATGAGGCTGATCGCCGTGATGACGAGGCTCTTCTTCGCGCCAAGCTTGGCGAAGATCCCTCCGGCCGGAAACGCCAGCACGGCGCCGATGAGCGTGAACATCGACATGACCCACCCGATGTTGGATTCCGTGAACCCAAGCTCGGTGGTGAACTCGGTGGTGAACATGGTGGGCGCCTTGAACATCCCGAACGACGTCAGGATGCCGAGGAAGAACACCGAGCAGAAGATGAGCCACCGTCTGCTCATGGGGAACTGCGTGTTGGTTGAATCAGTCATATATACCCCCTAGTAAAGGTGAGCGTTGACGAGCGTGGGATGCGGCAAGCGCGTTGCTGCGGACCGCTGCGGCCTTCTCGCTGCACGGCGCTTGCATGAGAATCGCTTCGATGCCGGCCCGTGGCGGCCTTCGTGCGGCGCAGCGCTCTCAACTTATGACTTGGCGGGTACAATCCTAGGCGAAACGGGCGCCTGGCACATCCCGCGCGCGGCCTTAGATTTGCGCACTCAGGCCCCGTCGACGCCTTCCGTCGTCGTACCAGCGGGTTGATTCCTCGCCTGCGCGTCTTCCTCGGCGTCCAGCACATCCAGCAGGTCCTGCAGGGAATGGACGTCCATCTTGCGGTAGATGTTGTAGATGTGGGTCTTCACGGTGTGGTTCGAAATAACCAACGCGTTCTGAATGAATTCGGCGTTGCGGCCCTTCGCAAGCAGGCTGAACACCTCGATCTCGCGCGGGGTCAGCGTGTAACGCTCGCACAGCACGGCGACGACGTCCACTTCGGCGACTTCCTCGTGCCGCATGTCTGCCGTGGGGTCGGAAGGGCATGCAGGCTTGTAGTAGGCGGCCTTCCAAGGCGGCCGGTCGGTGGTCAGGAACAGCGTTATCGCATACAGCGACAGCACTGCCACCAGCGATATGCCGAAAGGCAGGCTGTGCTCGTCCGCGAACCTCATCCACAGCAATTTGCCCGCCACTATGCCTATGGCGAACATTGCGTACTCCAGCGCCTGGTTCATGCCGGCGACCACTGTGGCGTTCAGGTCGAACGTGCGGCACAGGTCCACGATGAAGACCAGCGTGAGCACGAAGTAGAAGATGAAGCCGGTCATGATGAGGAACGCCGCCGCCTGCGAGAGGTAGGGGACATGGAACGGCAGCAGCATCATGCCGGCGACGTACATCATGAGCGACGTGCTGACCACTGCGCCAACCTCGGGCAGGTGTTCGGAGCGCGCGTAGATTACGAACAGAACGACGCCGGCGAACCCCGCTCCCAGGATCGTGACGGGGTCGGCCGCCGGGAGCAGCGTCTTCTCGGGGGAGCTGCACCCCTGCACGACGCCAAAGAAGAGCGACATGGCCATGAGCTGGGCCGTCGTCTTCCAGTAGGGCTTGCGCACCGGTCCCCAGTCGGGAATGCCGGAACCCAGGCCGGACGGGTCGTTCTTCCTGAGGGGCACGTCCTTCGTCATGCAGACGAGCAACGCGCCTGATGCCAGGGGGAGTGCCGCCAAGACGACCATCGACACCTCTACGGTCAGGTGGTAGGTGAAGAAGCAGATGAGCGACGCCAGCACCGCCGACGCGCCCAGGCACTTGCCCGTGTAGTTCTCCGCCGTCTCGGTGTAGAAGCGCAGCCAGAACAGCATGAGCACCGACTCCGACGCGCCGATTATGGTGACGGCCACCATGGACCAGACGATTCCCAGCGTCGGGCTGGCCAGCAAGAGGACGTTCCCCAGCACGCCTATGGCCGTCGCGGAATACGAGATGGTGTGGGACTTGATTCCGTCGCGCTGGGGCAGGTTCTTCATGAGGCGGCCGAACAGCCCGAAGAAGACGCAGAGCGACGCGTTGAGCGCCACCTGCCGCAAGAACGCGTATTCCGCGGGGATCAGCTCTCCGGCCATCGGGAACGAGAAGTAGAGGATGAGGAAATGCCATCCGAGCAGCACGCCGAATCCAGCAAGTCCTATGGTCGGGTTGAACCGAAGCGGAGCCGTTCCCCGCTCGGTGGCTGCAAGGTCGTTCATGTCCGGTCCCCTCTCCGCGACGGCTGTTGCGCTCTTCTTCGTGCAGCCAGCACGTCTTCCCAGCTCCAGTGCCTTTTTCGCGGCCTGCCTAGTACTCCAGGCCATAGGCCCTAAACGCCGTTTTCGACGCCGTTTCGGCCAAAATCAGGCAACGCATGCGATTGCCATGGATTTGCGCAGCCCGTAGAGTCGAATCAGCTTCGGCTTGGCAATAAGTGGATTGAACGTGGGATCGACAAAGGAATGTACTCGAAGAAAGGAAGGATTGCAAGCCCTATTCGTGGCACGAAGAGCCAACGAACCAACCGACAACAAGAGAGGTGTTGGAATGTCAAACGACGTGAAGACAGTCTACAAATCGCTCGGCCTGTGCGGCTTCGGACTGGGGTCCAACTCCGCAGCCGTCGACGTCAAGGACGGGAAGATTCTCCGCATCCGCCCCATGCACTACGATGACGCCTACGACATCGCCGACATGCGCCCCTGGCGCATCGAGGTCAACGGCGCCGTGCTGGAACCCAAGGACAAGACGATGCCGTCGCCGCTTCAGTACGCGTACAAGAAGCGCGTCTACTCGAAGAACCGCGTGCCCTATCCGCTGATCCGCGTGGATTGGGACCCCAACGGCGACCGCCATCCCGAAACCCGCGGCATATCCAAGTACCGCCGCATCTCCTGGGACGAAGCCACCGACATCATCGCATCAGAGCTCAAGCGCATCCATAAGGAGTACGGCCCGCTCGCCGTGCTCGCGCAGGTGGACGGCCATGGCGAGTCCAAGATCATCCACGCTGCGCACGGCTGCCCCGGCAAGCTGCTCGACCTGATGGGCGGCTATACGCTGCAGGCCCGCCAGCCCGACAGCTGGGAAGGTTGGACCTGGGGCGCCAAGCACATCTGGGGCATGGACCCGGTGGGCAAGCAGGGCCACGTGCAGAACCTCTTCCAGGACATCGCCGAGAACGGCGACGCGGTCCTGTACTGGGGCGCCGACCCTGAGACCACGCCTTGGGGCTGGGGCGGCATGCAGCCCGGACGCCTGGTGCGCTGGCTCCACGACGTCGGGCTGAAGTCCATCTTCATCTCGCCTGACCTGAACTACACCGGAGCCGCCCACGAGGGCAAGTGGATCCCCATCCTTCCCAACACCGACGCGGCGCTGCACTGCGCGCTTGCCTACGTGTGGATCAAGGAGGACAGCTACGACAAGGACTACGTCGCGACGCACTGCGTCGGGTTCGACGAGTTCAAGGACTACATCATGGGCGTCGAGGACGGCGTGCCGAAGACGCCTAAGTGGGCGTCGCCCATCACGGGCATCCCCGAGCGCCAGATCAAGGCGCTTGCCCGCTACTGGGCGTCCCATTCGGTATCCATCGCACACTGCGCAGGCGGCGGCCTCATCCGCGCGGCCTACTCCAGCGAGCCCGCCCGCCTCGAAGTGGCGCTGCTTGCCATGCAGGGCCTGGGCAAGCCGGGCGCAGGCCAGATCAACTTCATGGACTGGGGCCTCTTCGGCATCGACGAGATCTACCCGCTGCCGCGTTCCGCGTGCCAGCCCGACCTGTCTTCGGTGTACAACGGCTGGGCCATGCTGACCTATCCGGTGAACTTCATCCCGAAGACCCTGATCCCCGAGGCCATCACGAACCCGCCCGTGAAGTGGCGCGGCGGCCACGTCATCGCCGGCCTCCCGGCCGAGGACCAGGTCGTCGAGTGGGACTTCCCGCACGACGGTGACTACGAGCTGCACATGATCTGGACCGACAGCCCCTGCTGGCAGACCTGCTGGAACGGCGGCTTCGAGATGCAGCGCGCGCTGCAGCACCCGAACCTCGAGTTCATCCTGGCGCAGCATCCCTGGCTTGAGAACGACTGCCTGTTCGCGGACATCATCCTGCCCACCACCACCAAGCTCGAAGTCCGCGACATCTCCAGCGACCTGTTCAGCGGACAGTACAACATGCTCATCCACGAGGAGCAGGCGATTCCGCACGTCGGCGAGTCGCTGTCCGACTTCGAGGCCGTCGGCGAGGTGGCCAAGAAGCTGGGCCTCTACGAGGAGTACGTGGGCGGCACCGAGGACGAGCTTATCAAGAAGGGCTTCGACAACTCCGGCGTCCAGGACATGGTTTCCTACGAGGAGTTCATGGAGAAGGGCTACTTCGTCGTGCCCACCGCTGAGGACTGGGAGAACGACCCGCGAGGCATGCGTCCGTTCTATGACGATCCCGAGGGCAACCCGCTAAAGACCCCCACCGGCCTCATCGAGTTCAAGTCCACGCTGCTCGAGCAGTTCTTCCCGGACGACGAGGAGCGCCCGCCGGTGCCGCACTTCGTGCCCTATGGCGAGTCCCACTCAGAGAGCTTCCTGCACCCGCGCGCCGAGGAGTACCCGTTCCTGCTCATCACCAACCACCCGCGTTGGCGCGTGCATGCGCAAAACGACGACAACACATGGTGCCGCGAGATCGAGACCTGCAAGGTCAAGGGTCCCGACGGGTACATGTACGAGCCCATATGGGTCAACCCCAAGGACGCCGTGGTGCTCGGCGTAGAAGACGGCGACATCGTGAAGATGTTCAACGAGCGCGGCGCGGTCCTTGGCGGCGTCCGCCTCTCCGAGCGCGTCATCCCGCACGCGGTGTACCAGGACCATGGCGTCCGCGTAGACAACATCGTCCTCGGCGAGTTCGACCGCGCCGGCGCCAACAACCTAATCTGCCCGTCCAACACCACTTCCAAGAACGCTCCGGGCGAGGTCACGAACAGCTTCCTCGTGAACCTGGAAAAGGTGGACGTGTTCGAGCTGGCCGAACAGTATCCCGAGGCGTTCAAGCACGCCTACGAGGCCGAGACCGGCCAGATCGCCATCGACAAGATCGTGGAAGGAGCATAGGAGACATGAAGACATTTATCGTCGACCTCGACCGCTGCATTGGCTGCCACAACTGCCAGCTGGTGTGCAAGGACGAGCACTGCGACAACGACTGGATGCCCTATGCGGCCCCACAGCCCGACACCGGACAGTTCTGGATGAAGGTGAACGAGGAGGAGCGCGGCCAGACCCCGAAGGTCCGCGTTGCATACACACCCATCATGTGCCAGCACTGCGAGGACGCTCCTTGCATGAAGGCCGCGAAGGACGGCGCGGTGTACCGCCGCGACGACGGCCTGGTCATCATCGACCCGGCGAAGGCCAAGAACCAGAGGGCCATCATGGACGCATGCCCCTACGGGGTCGTCTACTGGAACGAAGCGCTTTCCATCCCGCAGAAGTGCACCGGCTGCGCGCACCTGCTCGACGACGGTTGGACGGTTCCGCGCTGCGTCGACGCCTGCGCCCACGACGCGCTGATCTTCGGCGAGGAGGAGGACCTGAAGGACCTGCTCGCCGAGGCCGAGGACCTGACGTGCGCCATCGGCACGAAGCCGCGTGTCCACTACCTGAACGTTCCGAAGCGCTTCCTGGCCGGCGAGGTCGCCGACCTGGAGGACGAAGAAGTCCTGATCGGCGCGGACGTGACCATCACCAACCTGGAGACGGGCAAGACCTACACCCAGAAGACCGACGAGTTCGGCGACTTCTGGTTCAAGCAGATCGAGCCTGCGGACTACGCCATCGACGTTGCTTACGACGGCTACCTGCCGCGCCATGTCACCGACTTCATCTCCACGAAGGACAAGGACCTGAACGCCGGCACCATCGCCATGTACAAGGCGTAGGGCGCCCGACCGTTTGACGGCCTGTCCGCTCGACGGCCGCAAGGCCTGACGGCAACACGGCTTCTGGGTGTGGGTTCTCGCGACCGCACCCGCCATTGCAGCGGCACTCGGCCGGGGTATCGGACTCGATGGCTCCGACCGGGTGCTCCCATCTACCTGGAAGGGGGAAGCGGACCATGAAGATAGCACCGCACCACATCGGCGCCTACTGCAACGACATCGACGAGTCCATCGGCTTCTATACGGACGTGCTGGGGTTCCGGCACCTGTTTTCTACCGAGACCATGGAGGGCGACAAGCCGCTCAAGATGGCCTGGGTGAAGAGCGATGACGGCGTAATCATAGAGCTGCTGGAGCAGGAGGACAAGGCCACGATAGACGCGGCGAAGGCATGCCTCAACCACTTCGCCGTGCGCGTTCAAGACATGGACGAGATCGTGGCGCGCCTAGGCGAGAAGGGGGTCGCCATCGAGGCCGGCCCGTTCGACGCGCTTTGTCCCTTCGACCGCCCGCTGGGCGCGGCTGACGACGACGTATTCATGGTGTACGGCGACGGCGGAGCTCAGCTGAAGATCATGTTCTTCAGAGGCCCCGGCGGCGAGCGTATCGAGGCCGTGCAGGACAACATCGGCGCCTTGGACTAGGGAAGGGCATGCCTTAGGGCGGATTCCGGCCCAGGCAATACCATAGCGTTCGCAGCACAAGGAGACGCACGGTATGTGCGTCTCCTTTTTTTTGAAGCGGGGTCGAGCGGCGATGCTGCCGTTCGCAGCGCTTGATTAAGCCGAGGTGGCCCGCCTGGTCTCGTCTGTTGCCCCAGGGCTGCTGAGGGCCCGTTATCGGCAAGTCTGGCGAACGGGCACATTCGTCATCTTTGTGTATATCCCGTTACTTCCACAGCAGCGAGGCGTTCGCGTCCCGCTCGAGGCATAGGTCGCGAAGCTGTTCCAGCTCGTCCTTGTAGTCGCCGGGGTCGTCCATGCCTTCGCGGTAGTCGAGGTCTTCCAGCACCTCTATGCGGAAGGCCTCCTCGCCGTAGTGCTCCCACAGTTCGAGCAGATGCCTGTTGGGGTGGTACCCCGAGTTCAGCTTGAATGTCACGCTGTTGGTGTCTCCGGGGACGTTCCGCGACGCCAGCAGGAAGCTTTCGCCGGTGGGCTCGCAGCGAAACGACAGCACGCCCATGGGAGGGCGGCTGTTGCGGTATTCTTCCTTCAGCTCTCGCTTGCGTCGTTCGTCCATGAGGTTTGTCCTTGCTTACCGTGGATGCCGATGCGCTTCGTCGTTCGCGTTCATTATATTTGAGGTCGTTAGAGGGGCGGCGAATTCCCGGCTGATTGTTGGTTAGTTCGTTGAGGCCAAACGTTGACGCAGGCGCGCATCCGAGCTGGATTTGACTTTTTCGCAGTTGCGGCTAAGATGGCGCTTGCGACATGCGTTGCGGCTTTTATCCAGAGTCGGGGTAGAGAGTTGGCTCGACGATCCCGACACCAACCGGCCGAAGGCACGGTGGTAATGCCAACATCGATGAAAGGAGGCCCTTATGGCCACGTCAGTCAATTTTTCCCAATCCCAGAACGTGCTTCCGAAGAGTTTCGAGTGCGAGAAGAGGCGGCTCCATTACCTTGATGAGCCGCACGGGTTCGTGTCGGGGATGGCGCGCGGGAACCTTGGGTATCAGATGCAGTACAGCGTACGCCTGCTGGAAAAGCAGCTGGCGGACGAGGGGCATCCCCATGTCTTGCAGCTGAACGCGTTCGGAAACGGGGAATGCGGGTGGGAGAATCCTGACCGGTGGCATTTGTATGCGGATGGCTTCGAGGTGGCTGATGGGTCTGGCGAGTTCGCCCGGGCATGCTTCGAGGATTCTGCGGAAGCCTTCCTGGGCGTGTGCCGCGAGGCGGTAGAGGATGCCGGCCTTCCCGAGCTGGACGAGCGCGATTTCTTCCTGCTTTGCCGCGCTCGCGACATAGCGCGCTACGAGCCTTTCGACGATGGCAGTAGCTTCCAGGGCTCGAGGAAAGGGCGCGTTTAGCCCTTGGCTTGCTCCGTCTCGCTGAAGGGCGATAGTATGACAGGTCGCAAATAATCGCACAGATACCAAAAAGTGGTCATGCTGTCCCGTTTGCAGGACAGCATGGCTTTCTAGTTGTGCAATAGTCGATTTTAGGAGATGCCGAAAATACGCCCGTGGTTCTTGGCGGGCGCACAAAGATCAATTCGGTGGTTTCGGAGCCCGGGCAGATCGTCGCATCGAAGTCGGGAGGTGTTAGGAATGGGCTGGATTCTGGTGATATTGGTCGTTGGCGTGGCGATTGGCTCCGGTGTAGGCGATGCCGTCCTCCATCCTTACCTCTACGGCCTGTTCATCGCATCGATCCTAATCGTGCCACTGTGGATCGCTTCTTCCGTGGCCGGCGCGATAATCAACGCAATCTTCGGCCGACGGAAGTAGGACAACCGGTCAGGATTGAAGCCAAAGCGAGGAGGTCCGGTAATGAATGAGTGGATGCTGCACAATGCGCTGGAGAATAACGGGGAAACTCTTACCGATAAAGCGATCTCAGTACGTTTGAGCAGGGCGCGAACGGCCGAACGTATATTGCAAGAAGACCTTGACGGCGTCGTTGACGATGACGATAAGATGTATGCCGCGCTGCTCGCTCTTAAGAAATGCTCTTCCGAGCGCAGGGGCAATCTTCAGAATGCTCTTCGTTGGTATTATCGTGCCGTGAATAACCGGGAATTTCCTAAGCTGAATGATTTCCATCCAGGGCAACTGTATGCGTTCCCCGCGGATTCCATTTTGCG
Organism: uncultured Eggerthellaceae bacterium; assembly: GCA_965147515.1. GTDB lineage: Bacteria > Actinomycetota > Coriobacteriia > Coriobacteriales > Eggerthellaceae > MGBC163016. The sequence continues at coordinate 11,405 of CBCTKQ010000006.1, forward strand.
TGGAACAAGCACAGAGCCCGCGAACCAGCCGTTGCCGGCAAAGCCAGCCGCCGATGTTGGTGAGAATCCCTGCAGGCCCATCGAGGTTCTTTGGGGTGAATACTGCGCTGCGAAGAATGAGATAAGCGCTGCGCTTGGGAGGTCCCACAACGTCGTTAGAGAACTCGCAGAGCGAATAGTTGCCCAGTGTCACAACGTCGAGCCTCTTGGAGTGTCTTTCCCTTCGGCAGATGTTAAGTTTGGCGATGGGACGCTGCTCCAGGTCAAGTCGCGGATGATGACAGGGCCCGGAGGAACCTCTCTTAGCACCATTCGCTCTTGGAATTTCGATGTCCTTTCCGTGGTCCTTTTCGATATGAGCGGGAAGATCGTTTGCGGAGGCGAAATGCCTTGCAACGTTGCGCAGCGGTACGCCAAACAAACGCGGCATGTCAACGGGTGGACGATTACGGTCAACCAGAAGTTTCGTGAAGACCCAGAATTCAGAGATATGACTGAGCAGTATAGAGCCGCACTGAAAGAGCTTTAGGTGCGTTTAGGTGCGCCTACTAGGAAATTTGACGCCCTTGGACTTAGATAACCCTCGATTGACGCTCGAATGCTCTAGCGCTTACGAAACGTATAGCGGCCCATGTTTGTTCCCCTTGTTGAATCTTCTGTATCTTGGGTGAGCGCCAGAACATTTGATCTATTTTTTCGCCCGAATCAGATTGGCGATTGCAGAATATTTGCATCAGCAGCCAAAGCCTTGTAGCGAAAGAGTGTTTGTGCATAATTCAAGAACAGCTTTTTCTTTAGCGATTGCCGTGTCCCATAAATCATGTCTTGCGAGAAGCTCAATATTCAACCCTTCAACGTATTCAGGAGAAGTTGTGGCGTAAAAGAATTCGGAATTGTGTTCCTTCTTAAGAATCAAAGCAGAAGAGGAGCTGAGGGGAAAATAGACCATATCCGGGTTGTCTGCAGCTGCATTAAGCCAGATCATCGTGAGGGGAAAAGAGGAGGTGATGAATTCACCGCCGCTAGGTGCTTTGAGGAGGAGAAAACTCATTCCAGAGAGAGCTTCTTTCAGTCTCGTCATAGATGAACTTTTGCCTAGTGAAAATAACTCAGAATATAGAATTCCGAACTCAACAACTTTAGGAAGATCGGATGAGTATCCGGATTTTTCCAATTCAACTAAATCTGCGGAAGTGAAGAAGCCAGCAGTGGTTAAGTGATGCGTCAAAGTCTCGGTGTTCTTTTTCTGAGCCTTAACCCATCTTGGACTGCGCACAATCAAGTTCGAGATAAATGCGCAGATGACATGCAGATGCTGCCATAACTCTTCGGCTGTTACAGCAGAGACATCGGGGTCAAACTCTCGAAGAAATCTTACAGAGGGGGCAATATTGCTCTCTAGCGCCCCGAGTGCTGATTCCACCGCACCGCGCTCTACGTACTTCGGCTCGGATACGTTGATTAAAGGGATCTCGTACAAGTCCCTTTCTGTGCAAATGTCTTTGATGCTGGTCTTATATAACGTACCGGGATTATGCCTATATGCCCATACTTGTCCTTGGCTATTAGCGAATCCTTGCAGATAGAACTGTGGGATATAGTGCTGTTTTCTAGTATGCATATTCCCTCGCTCGGGAAATAGGATTTCAAAAACTCCAGATTCCTTCAAATGCCACTCCCAACATTACTCCCAGCAAGAAAGTGATAATTCCAAACCACCATCTACCATTAATCAGCTCATAAATACCCTGGGGATGCAAGCCATAAATTTCTATTAAAGAGCTAGAGGTCTTCAATTGATTCTCGCAAGCCATGGTCACGATATTGGAAATTTCGTTCACTTTGCGAAGTGTAGATTGGTGAAGTTTGACATATTCTTGCGTATTGAATGCGTTGGCCTCTTCTTCTCCTGACAGCAGTTCTTTGTGGTTCATATCGTTTAGCTCTAGGAGTTTTTGCATGCGAGGGTGGCCGCCTGCGTATCCTTCTCCATAACAATCCTTTAGCACGCGAGCGATATCGATGAGCTTGTCATCGTCAATTCTGCAGGGCGTACCGTTTAACACTTCGTAGCGATGGTAAATTGCAGGGAAGCCATAGTTGATGTCTCTCATATTCCAATGAATCCATTTGAGTCTGGTAGATTTTTGAACATAATCCATAAACTCATCAAGCATGGCCTTCTCGAGTTCGTCATATTTATCGCTGATTACGGCGAGGGGTACTCCCTGCTTTTCAGCAATCTTGTGAATCGAAAAGGAGTGCGTTTGGCCGGAATCGAGTTCCTTTACCGCAATAGAAGTAATACGCGGAGTTCTTCCGTCGTGAATATCATAAAAGCTCTCGCAAGAATAATGAATCACGAGGTATTCTCTTGGTGATCCTTCAATTTCTTTCAAGACTCTTCTAGCCTGCTTGTGCTTCTTGTAACGCATGTCTATGCCTCGGATTCGAGCCATTCGCTAGGGATTAACTTTTCTCCGTCTTCGATCCAATGCGCGGCCACATGTTTATTATCGATTGTGCCCCAGATGTCTTCTCCGGCATGTTCAGTTACGATAATTTGAAAAGGAAAATCTTTCTTTAAAAAAGAATCAAAAGACCGGAATATTTTCCTTACGGCCTCTTTGTCCCTATCTTGCCGTTCGCCTGCAGCTTCGTCTACTTCGCCGTGCGGGAAATAGACCTGGCTGGGTTGGTCGCAAATCAAGAAAGAGGGTATATTCACTGGCTTGTTGGTCTGAAAGAACAGCTGCAGTCCCAATTCAAGTGCTATATGGTACGAAAGCCAATTTGAGGCGCTTCCAATTTGATTCAGATAGCGCTCCTGCTCGTAGCTGTCCCTGATTTTTAATGCAAGATTTTTATAATCGAAGGAAATATCCCAGGTAGGATGCTCAACGTCTAAATTTGAAACAATCTGTTTTGTATTTTGGGAAATTTCAGCTAAAGATTCGTTGATAACCTGGTTCCTTTTGTTGCGATCGAAGCCTTCCAAAAGCTGATCTCGCCTGCTCCTTAATTCTTTCAGTTCATTAATCAAATCCTTATCCTCGCCAAGTGCAAGGTAGTGACTATATGATGATTCCAGTTGCCCGAGAAAACGCTGGGTGCCCTCATTGCTGAATTTGTTCTTGATCTTTGTTGATTCAAGCAAGTGCAAACTATTTGATATGGCGTTTTTCTTTTCAACTCTTTCGCGTATTTGAGCCGTAAGGTTTATCCTCTCCGTTCCAAGAGATCCAATGAGAGAATCGGATGGTTGGTCTTCCAGTAGTGTTTGTCTTGCTTGCGCAAGTTTATTTAATATGCGGGTTGCATTCTCAAGCCCTCCCCCACATATAGGACATAGCTGCTCGTTCTTCGTTTTAGCAAGAAGCCAGTCTGAAATTCCTAAATAGTTAGAGGTGGAAAGCTTTGAATCTTGATAGTCGTTATAGATCGATATTGCTTCATCAATCCTTGCTTGACGCCATTCAAGCTTGGATATTTCGTTAGATAGCTCATTTTCCTGAGATCGTAATTCGGCAATATATCGAGCGGTTTCTTCGATGTTTTCCACACTAGTTGGTAACTCATTGTAATCGCGAGAAATTATCCTTTCCACTTCACGCAAATTCTCTTGAAAGCTGTAACTCTTGTTTTTTGGACGACTCGTGAGTCCAAGCTCTGCTGCTTTTACAATTTGGGTTTCTAATTCTTTTACCCAGCGATCCGATACGTCCTGCGAACGCTGGAGTTCGCGCTCTTTCTTTTTGATTTCATTTTCAAGAGCTTCTACGCGATATTTCTTAATCAGTTCATCTTCTGTTTCTGCACCAAAGAGAAATGGGAAAATGCCAGACAGCTTTCGTTGGTGCTGTGCTTCTTCCAGTTTGTAGAACAGAGCTTCAGGATTTGCGATAATATTTTGTGGCTGATAAAGAAAAGCTGCAATATCCCTGAAAGACGGCTTTGCTATTGGTGAAAAGTCGCTATCGTCTATTGCTACATCTGTAAAATCGAACAATCGATTAAGTTCATCTCTCATGTCATTAACATGAATGTTGTCTTTCTCGATTACATCAGGCACAGCGATGCTAGTGTCTAACTGGTAATACATTTCACCAGCCGAGCGTCGCGCACCAGGTTCTTTCCTGCATAAAAGGATTTCTTGATTGCCTGTTTTGAATAGCACCCCAAACCAAGATGTTGTGTTGCGAATCGTATCTACTGGAATACGACAATCGCCTGAGCAAAAACAATAATCGACAATCGGTATTAGCGCCGACTTTCCAGTTCGCGAATCTCCATATACGATGTTGACCTTATTGTTTTCAAAATGTATAACTTGCTTAGATTTCCTCTTATCTTTCGGCCATAAGATTATCTGCTTTATCCAGAATTGCACGTTAAATCACCACCCCTAATGTTGAACAAATCTCCCATAGGGACATTTGCGACATCCACCTCCCGAGTGTTTTTGAGGCCCTGGCGTACTCCTGTTCCTTATCTGAAAGCAGCGAGGAAGTTGGAATGGTTTTTCTTGACGGCGTAAATCCATAATTAGAATCATCATATTTGATTAGATTCGTTGATAGAGCGACCCCAATTGATTCGGAAGACAGCTCATAAAGCAGCGGGGTGGTCTCTCGCAGTAAAAGAAAATTAGATCCGAGGCCGTCTTCTAGCATTTTTGTTTTCATTCTATACAGACTCGTTCGAGTTGAATTGATTACCGATCGAAAGGCGCTATTGGCTATAAGTGGGAGGACGAGAAACGTTGCATAAAAGGGAGCCACCCCTTGGGTCTCTTTTCCATGATAACCAAGGACAAAACTCCAAATCGCCAAAGCGCCGAGCGCGGGATTCTGAATTAGCTCAACTTCATTTTGCTTGTTAGGCATTTTGGATATCCTTGTCATTCGCTCCCAGTTTTTCGATATACCTCGGATGCCATCCTATGCGTGGAGAATGAGTAGGATTTGAGGCCAAATTATTAAGACGACCATGTGAAATAAATGGTGGAACCGTTCTTCCCTGCAAGACAAGCGTCAAAGTATCGCCCCTCGTCCGGAAGTAAGTCTTTTTGCCAGCGATCTTTTCGTCCGATTCTTCTATACGGCAAATGTTGGCAATGCTGTACCATTTTTCGAAAAGCGTGTCATCATACTGCTTAAGACCTTTATCGACGATTTCAAGGGATTCTGCCCATTCATGAATTTGTTTACCGCAACGTAGAGTGTCAATGACAGCCTCGATTTTCTGCTCATCACTAATATTAATAAGATCGAGTTGGTGAAGATAGACAGGAGAGCGATTGGCTTCCTTGGCAATCTCTTCGTTATCAGGACTATCTACCGTTGATGCCAAGGGGTCGGCAGCAAAACGGTTAGCCTGCGCAATCGCTTCGTCGTGGAAATCGCTCCAGCGTATATGCGCTGGCTTTCCTTTTTGCGTAAAGGGGGCAACTTGGTCGTCAAGCCAGCCATTAACAGAATTGAATATTGACTCGTTGTGAAGCCGCTTGTGCGTACCTAAATTGAAAAAGAGTTCTTTTAGCTGATTTTGAAAATTAGCATGTAGCTCATAAGAAAAAAGAGCAATGATTGATGTAACTATTACGTTGTTGTCAGGCAAAAACAATTTATCTGCGTACTTTTGGGGAATTGTAAGGTCTCCCGAATTGTATCTATCGTGAATCTCTGTGAGTGCGTTAGCCGCCTCATCTTTTCCGCGCGCGCCTTGAAACGACTCCGCAATCCTCCCAACCCTTATTTCGTGTTCTGAACTAACAGAATAACGGTATGCGCCTATTTCATAGCTGCTGTATCTTTTAGTCTTATCAATCCAATGGCAAAGAGTTTTCCAAAAATCCGAATACCCATCAGCTAGTGGTTGTGTGCTGTCTTTGGTAGAGCTCTTTACTTGAATAAACTCAAGATAGTTGCCGATTTCAACAGAAACGTCTTCCTTATCCTCAATGCTGACTTTCAGATTGGGGTTCGGCCTAGTTATCAATTCATGAAGGGCTTGCTTTTTCTCAGCGACGAATGATTCGTAGACAGCCGGTACTTCTGTATTTCTCATCATTCGACCGCCTTCCAGGCGAAGGGCCAATCCGTAGGTTGTGGCTTCTCGTTAAGTGGGGGTAGAGAGTTAACAATGTCTAAGGTCTCCACGGACACTGTAACCAAGCGTGGTACAAGACCACTGATATAGGTCGGGTCATCGCTATAGTCGTTAGGGTCGTTTATGATGCCGGACGCATTATCTTTTTTCACCTGATAGCGGTCTATCATCCATTCAAGCGGGCTACGACCATTAACCTTGTACTCGTTAGCGGCTTCAGGAATATCCAAAAATGTCAGGTTCTCGTTGTAAATCAATGTCGTGTAATCATCCACCTTCTTGCCAGTCTTTGCGTCTTTGCGTTTACCCCATTTCATCTTCTGAACTCGTTCTGGATTGGCTGCATCACCCCGAACGGTCAATGGATAGGGCTGCACATTCTCATAATTGAGATGAAGTTGAGCAAGTTTTCTTCCAGCGAGAGAAAATGCCCTAAAGTTTTCAGCAAGCGGAATGCGCGGCAATTCCTTTTTCAAGTTGGCTTCAAATCTCATTCTGTACTCAGGAGAATGGAGGATGCCGTATATGTAATAGAAAACATCTTCCTTGGTCAACTCTATACCGCCATTAGCTTTCGTACGAGCCTTAGACTTCCCATGGGCATCGAAGACTCTCGGATAAGCCTCTCTAAAAACCTCCAATGCCTCATCGGTAATGCTATCATGGCGTGTATATCCGTCCACTTCCTCGGCAAACAAGCCTCCGAGTGATTCTTTCTTCTCATACCAGTAAAGAGGGAAGCATTGCGAATCTCCATCATAGTGATAATTAGGAAGTTCATCAGTTATAAGAGCACTGAAATTTTTTGTACCCGAAATACAAATTGATAAATTATCTTGCGCCATTGAGGGAAACTGCTCAGGCATCAGATATACCATTTCATTTAGTCGACGATCAAAGTAAACCCACTGTTTGCAGAATGGCCTATATGAGCCAAGCACGATCCTTTTTTCAGCAAAAGTCAATTTTTTACGCTTTTTTAAATCGCTTTTGAGGGCGCGTGTCCAGCTAATCTTTGTTGTGTCGGGGTCGACAAATGATGAAACATCAGTTGGGCATCCCGCTTCTTCGTAACGTTCAAGTTCTAGCATATACATGCCAATAAGTCGCTTCATATTATTTGAAACAACATCTTTGGAATAGTTGCATGTCCAGGCGTCACGTGCTGTCAATAGACCTAAAGAAAAAGTGCTAAAGATGCCTGAAATACCATGTTTATCTATTGCTATTGGCGCAAAGTCATACCATGCATCATCTCTTTGGTTAAGCCAGTCTCCATGTCTGTCGGATTTCAAATGTTCCCACTCGAACGGCTCGCCATCCACGGCCGATGCAACAATGGATAGCTTAGCCTCGCGATCAAGGTAGTCGCCGATATCGTGATAATGGATGGAACCATGCTCTTCAGAGGCAGGATTCTTAACGAGCATGGTGATGCAAACAGGAGTGCGCGTTCCTTGCCCGAACACGTTGTCTTTCTCTTTGCGACGCTGTTCTCCCTGTGTTCTTGCATTGCCCCTCAGGTTGAACACATAGATTGAATTGAACTCTTCAACTAAGCTCTTCCGAAAACCATCCATAGCCTGATTGTCGAGCCAGCTGCCGTTGGTCACGAACGAAACAACGCCACGCTCTCCAATTCTGTCCGATGCCCATCTGAACGCCCTGATGTAGGAATCGTAGAGCTTGTTTTTTAGTATCGCATTTGATTTATCAACATACGTGCTTCTGATTTTTTCATCAAGAGTCGGATATGCAAGGTTTTTGGCATTGTCGTTTTCATTTTTCTGACCTGCTGAATATGGCGGGTTTCCAACTATCACGTTTATCGGTGTTTCCATCTCGCGCAATATGCGTTCCGTGTTGTCGGTGAACATCTCAAGATCGAGGGTATCGCCCTCTTCATACATCTGGAACGTGTCCGTAAGCACTGCTCCTCCGAACGGCTCATAATCCGAGTCGGGCATGCGCGAATGATACGCGTATTCGATGTTGATGGTTGCAATGTAGTAGGCAAGCAACAGTATCTCGTTGCACCAAATCTCGCTCCGATATTTCATCGACAGCTTGTCCGCCGGCATCAGCTCCTCGTCCTGTAGAAGGTTCACGATGAACGTACCCGTGCCCGTGAAGGGGTCGAGTATGTTCACGCCCTCGTCCGACAGACTCTGTCCGAACTCCTTCTGCAGCAGACGATTCGTTGCATGCAGGATGTAGTCCACCACCTCGTTGGGCGTGTACACGATGCCCATTTTCTCGGAAGTTTGCTTGAACGCCACCTTGAAGAATTTCTCGTAGAGGTCGCGAATCAGCTGCTGCCGTGCGGTATCGGATGTCACCATAGCAGCTCGTCGCCGCACACTCGCATACACATCCTCCAAAACCTCGGCATCGGAGGCCTCATCTAGCTGTTGGTCTTGAAGCGATGACAAGAAGGAGTCTATGGTGATGGAGACAGGATTCGATTTTGCGAACTCGTATTCACCGAACAGCGCCTCGAACACCGGCATCGTGATGATATGCTGGGCAATCATCTGAACTGCCTCGTCCTCGGTGATGTCAGGGTTGAGCGAATCGCGAAGGCCTTTAAGGAACACTTCAAAGTGCTCTCTGACGCCCTCGTCATCCCCGACAAGCGCCCCAATCCGCTCAATGTGACGCTTAGCGATCCTCGCGACGTCTTCTGCCCACTCGTCCCAGTAGATGCGTGTTCCGCACTTCTTGACGAGCTGTGTCTTGACTGCCTTCTCCCAACGCTCGACAGGGTAGAGCGAAAGTCGTATCTGGACGCCTTCCGCAATCTCGGCAGCCTTTCGCTGCTCGGCTTCTTTTTTACTCTCCAGCCCCTCGTCCCATCCTTTATGGTCTGCTGAACCCTGATATTTGTTCTTTGCTGCCTCTTGGTGAAGCGCGAGTGCGTTGACCTTGGCCTCGATGCGCTCGTCATGGGAGCGGAGTGCCTGAAGAATGCTCCATACGTTCGCGAAAACCTTGGAATCGTCCAACGCTTCCTCCGGCGTCATTCCCGCAGGCACAAATATTGGGAGGATTATATAGCCGTAGTCCTTGCCCTCCGCACGTCGCATAACGCGCCCGACGGCCTGCACCACATCCACGGTGGAGTTCTTGGCGTTGAAGAATATGACCGCGTCCAGGTTCGGAACGTCTATGCCCTCTGCCAAACAGCGGGCATTCGTCAGAATACGGCACTCGTCGTCTTCGACGTCCTCGCCAAGCCAAGCGATGTTTCTAGCGCGTCGGTCTGCGGGCATATTGCCGTCCACGTGCCTCAAGTCACATCTGAGAGGCAGATTTTCGGACGCGTCGTCTGCGTAATCGTCAATTATCTGCGTGAACGCCTCGCATATTGTCTTGGACGCATCTATGGTCGAGCAGAAGCCCACGGCACGATGGAGAGGAGCCGCGTCCCCATCGATTTGCGCCATGTCATCCACCACGAGCATGTCGCCCAATCCGGTGGCATCCTCAGGAGCGCCCTCACCATGGTCGATGAGGCCCTTCCAGCACCCTATTATCTTTCCTATGTCCGAAGGCTCAAGTGTGCACGCATTGACACCTTGGTCGCTTTCTAGTGAGGGCAGGCGATCCTGAAGGGCATCCTCTTGGACGGTCAGCACGACAACCTTGTAGTCGGTGAGCAGTTTCTTCTCGACGGCCTCACCGAACTTTATTTGATAGGCTGTGGTTCCATAGATCGACTCGTCGTCCATCGAGGCGATAGTGTAATCCTCTTCGGCGCCCTTGCGCTTGGCCGTCTCCCCATAGATGCGCGGCGTCGCCGTCATGTACAGACGTTTCTTGGCGCTTACGTTCTCGTTGTAGTGCACCTTCATGAAGGCGGAGGCTTCTGTTTTCGATACGCCCGGAAGCGCATTTCCTGTTGTGCGGTGTGCCTCATCGCAGATGATAAGATCGAATTCGGGGAGCCCCAGGTCTTGTGCCTGATGTATGACATCAATCGATTGGTAAGTTGAAAACACAACCACGACACCGTCAGGGTTCGATTTGCGATGTGCCTCGTAGGAGCGCATGAGGCTTTCCGGATTGGTCGTCGCCGGGTACTCAAAATCGGCGAGCGTCATAGGCGTGCTATCTTCTCCGCCGCGACGAGATGCCTTGGCGTCGGAGCAGACGACAAGCGGGCTTATGGGGATACGTGCCTGCGACATCCACTCGCGCATGGATTGCCCAACGAGCGAGATTGATGGTGCGCAGAATAGCACAACGCCGGGATTGCCGTTGAGCCATTCCTCCGTAAGCCGTAGCGACATGAGCGTCTTCCCGGTGCCGCAGGCCATGATCGCCTTGCAGCGATCTTGCTCGCCGAAGGCCAAAAGGATGGAATCTATCGCCTCTCTTTGATGTGGGCGAGGGTCGTAGGTCACTCGCTCCTCTGGCGGCAACCCATCGATGAAGTGCGTCCAATCAAGGCCGGAAGCAGCCATCTTCGCCGTGTCGATGAAGCGGCTGAGGTCACCTGACATTTGAGCCTCGAGGTTCCTGCCTGGTCCTCCGGCACTCGTCATGATCAGCCAATCGGAATAATCATCGTTGTTCATGAGCGCAGCGAAGAATGAGTCGCACACCCCTTTTGGGAGCGGCTTTTCCGGGTCGTAGCATTTGCACTGGATCGCGTGCCATTCACCACTGGCAGACGTTTGCGCAAATAGATCGATCCCGATGTCTTGGTTTTGCCCGTAGACTGGGCTGTCTGGCCAGCTTGCAGCCTCCTCCAGCGTACCCACGCGGCTATAGAAGCTCGACCAGAACGGGTCGGCTTTCAGAAAATACGCGCATAGCGCCTCATATTTGGTGCCCTGTTCTCTGGCGGTTTGACTCTCGGCAAGAATAGGGGCAAGTGCCTCATAAACGGTTTTGAAATGATTATTCGAGAGAGTCAGATTCTCAATTTCTTCTGAAGCCATGGCTACAGTCCCTTCTTGCGCTCTTAGGCCAGACACGTCCTCGCGAATTTGCTGGACTCCATTCTGTGCACAGTCGTAGCTTCTTTGGTAGCGTCGCGCAGATTGCACGATATGCGAACCGCTATCGTCCTTGCGTCCCCTTTTGCGAGATGCTTATGAATGTCGGTCGAGTAAGCATTGTCCTTTATGGGCCCTGCGCAATCCGTCCCTCAACTTTTGGCTTATACAAACAATCCACAATTTATTTAACATATTCTACTTTTGCAAAGCGTCTTTTGATCAGCTTAGAATTTATGCCTCCCAGTGCACCTTCGCGAGCAGTGCTTCGTCGAACGTGCGGTGTTCGGGCTGGTCTGCAGGCATGCCGAGCGAGAGCGTTGCCTCCAGCTGCCATGGCTCGGGGACGCCAAGCAGGTCGGTCACGTAGTCCTGGGTGGACCGGCCGTCGGCGGCCGTACGCATGCGGCCCTGAATCCAGCAGCTTCCAACGCCCGATGCGGACGCCTCCAGATGCATGTTCGCCATGACGATTGAGCAGTCCTCGACCCACGTGTCGGCGACCTCGGGGTTGCCCAGCACAACAATGGCGGCGTCGGCCCCTGCGAGCATGGCCGAACCGGAGTCTCTGCATTCAGCAAGCTTGTCCAGCGTATTGCGGTCGCGCACGACGATGAGCTCCCAGGGCCTGCGCCTGCGCCCCGACGCGGAAACCAGCCCGGCGCGCACGATGCGGTCCAGCAGTCCCTGTGGCACGGGTTCGCCCGAATACTTCCGCACGCTTTGCCGGGCCGTCATGGCCGCCAACACGTCCACGCCGGGCTGCGCAGCGAACTCGGCCTTCTCGGGCAGGATCTCCAGCCAGCATCCGTCGGGGTCCTCGATGAAGTATAGCCCCATGGCCTCGTTCTCGTGGCAGATGCATCCCATCTGCTCGTGGATCGCGTGGGCGGCCTCGTAGTCGGGCACGGTGAAGGCGATGTGCGAGTCGCGGCCGCCGTTGTCGTAGGGCTCGGTGCGGCCGCGGTTCCACGTGAGCTCCAGCTGGAACCCGGACCCCTCGCTTCCGATGAACGCGTTGACCCACGATCCGTCCTCGGGGCCCATGCGGCGGATCTCGGTCATGCCAAGCGCCTGCTCGTAGAAGTCGAGCGACTTCTGCAGGTCGAGCACGTGCAGGCAACGGTGTATGGCTTTGCTTTCCATGGCGGTCTCCCTTCGGATTGGGTGAAGCGGCTTTTTCTGCAAGCCTAGCAGAAACGAAACGAGGAAGGCTTAGAATTGGATGCAGGGAAAAGACGCCGCGCGACTGCGCTAAAGCGCGTATAGAAAAATGAATTGGCGAAGACAGATTGTAATGGCTGAGGAAGATGCAGAGACGCTTGTTGAAAGCGCTCTGCCAAAGATGTTCGTGTGACGGAGGCGCCCATGCCATATGAGCCGCTATACACCCTCACCAACCGCATGATGAATAGCGTTGCGGATATCGGCCAGCTAGTTGGGCAGATTGCCGCATTCGACAAGCTTTCCCCGAATCCTCAGCTCAGGCGCATATCGCGCATGAGGTCTATCCATTCGTCTCTTGCCATCGAAGCGAACACGTTGACGCTTGAGCAGGTGACCGCGGTTTTGGATGGCAAGCGCGTCCTGGCGCCTCCTAAAGATGTTCACGAAGCGCAGAACGCCTACGAGGCTTACGATGCTTTGTCGACAATGGATCCTTATTCGTTGGACGACCTGCTGATGGCCCACAAGTTCATGATGGACGGCCTTGTCAGGGATGCAGGCTGTTTCAGAACGGGTAACGTCGGTGTTTTCGACGGCGAAAGGTTGGTCCATGCGGGGACTCCCGCTCGTTACGTTCCCGAAGTCATGCAAGACCTGTTTGACTGGCTTAAGACCACCGACATTCACCCGCTTGTCGCGTCTTGCGTTTTTCACTACGAATTCGAGTTCATCCATCCTTTCTCTGACGGCAATGGCAGAACTGGCAGGTTGTGGCATTCCCTTTTGTTGCAAAACTGGCAGAGCGCGTTTGCGTGGCTTCCGGTTGAGAGTCTTGTCGCCCAGCATCAGCAGGAATACTACGACGCGCTTGGGGATTCAGGGGCAGCGGGTGGCGATTCGACAACATTCGTGGAGTTCATGCTCGACATGATAGAGAAGACCCTTGCCGAAGCGGTTGCCTCGCAAAGCAATGTCGGTATGAATGTCGGTATGAATGTCGGTTTAACCAACGAGGCAGTTCGCAACAAAGAGCGCTTGCTGGATCTTATCGGCAAGAATCCGACGATAACGATGGTGCAAATGGCTGATGAGTTGAAGATGAGCAAACGGCAGATAGAGCGTTTGGTCGCGGAGCTGAAAGAGCAGGGCAAGCTGGCTCGTATAGGAGCCCGACGCAATGGGCGTTGGGAAGTCAATTAAGAGCAAACATCATGTTGGGTGACGCGATGCAGGAGGAAAGCGTATTCCCAAAAACGACGAAGATGGACAATTGATGCAAAGGAGCATCGTCGCACCATGAGGGCATTCATCGCGCTGGAGCCGCCGGAGGGCTTCGTCGAGGACGTCGTCGCCATGGCGCGCGTGCTGAGCGCTGCGGTGGAGGGGCGCTTTGTCCCGCGGCAGAACTACCACGTGACGTTGGCGTTTCTGGGCGACGTCGACGAGGCCCAGGCTCGCGAGGCCATGGATGCCATGGACGAGGCGTGCGTTGGTGCTGCTGCGGTGCCCATGCGCCCCGATGGGCTTGGCAAGTTCGGACGCGCGTTAGACGCCACGCTTTGGATGGGTTTGGCACCCGACGCTGAGCTGACCGGCCTCGCCGATCGCATGCGCGAGGCGCTGCGGTCGCGCGGCATCGGGTTCGACGACAAGCCCTTCCTCCCGCACATCACGCTGGCGCGCCGCGCCCGGCTGCCCAAGGGCGCGTTGCCGGAGCTTGTGTTCCCGCTGCCTTGCAACGCCGCCCGCGTCACGCTGTTCAAGTCGACGCTGTCCCGCGACGGCGCGCGGTACAAGCCTCTATACGAAATCGAGCTACCATAATTATGACCATGTTGAATTGCTTGCGGGCGTCCGGCGAATCGTCGCTTGTCCATGCAACGCAGGGGAGGGAAACCCGATGCTCATCAATTGCCTTGCTGTAGGAGCGGGTGGCTTCGTCGGCTCTGTCCTGCGGTACCTGTGCGGCCTGATACCGTCGGATGCCGCCTTCCCGGTTGTTACCTTCGCCATCAACGTGGTGGGGTCCTTCTGTCTCGCGTTCATCGCGGCGCTCGTCCTGAAGGGCGCGATTGACAACGAGCAGCTTTCCCTGATGTTGCGCGTCGGGCTCTGCGGCGGCTTCACCACGTTCTCGACGTTCAGCCTTGAAAGCATGCAGCTGGTGCAGCAAGGGGAGGTCATGGTCGCGCTTGCTTACGCCGTGCTGACGTGCGTTCTGTGCGTGGGTGCGGCCTTCCTTGGGGACTGGCTCGCTGCGGCGTGAGCGAATGAGCATCCCGGACGGCTAAGCTTTGGGCGCTTGTGCTAAACCAGGGGCGCGAGCATCAGCGTGCCGACGTAAGGCTGGGCGCTGGCTTCAAGAAGGCCGGTCTTGGGAGCGAGTATGGTGATCGTCGCGTCGGCCTCGATGCATTCGCTTGCGTGTGCGCCGGTTTGGGCATTGAGGCCGCTCGGGCAGTCGGCAGCAACGATGGTCGCGCCATGCTCGCCTCGCGCGGCGTTCGCCAATTGAATCCACCAGTCGAAAGGCTCGCGCACCTGGTCGTGCGCGAATCCGGTACCCAGGATGGCGTCCACGATTACGGCCGCGCCGTTCAGCGCCTCCGCGAGCTGCTGTCTATTGGGTGCTGCTAGGACCTCGAACTCTCCGTGCGCCACGGCATTCATGGCAGCCGTACGGGCAGGCTCGGCGCCCAGCCCTTCAGGCACGGACTTGGTCGCGAGCACGACGTCCCGCCCGGCTTCCGCAAGCCGCGAAGCCGCAACCCATCCGTCGCCTCCGTTGTTTCCTGAACCGGCCAGCACCACTACGCGACCTCCGGGCGCTGCTGCCTTCTCAACCGCTTTCGCCAGCGCCGTTCCGGCTCGTGTCATCAGCTCCAGCAGCGAGGTTCCGTCGCCGGCAATGCGCTGCTCGAGCGTTACCACCTCGGCCACGTCGAGCACGCGAGCCTCGCGCTCGTTCCCGTTCACGCATGGCAGAGTCACGAATTCCTGCATAGCCAGACCCTTTCTTGCAAGTGTTGATTACCTTGCTTCTTCCTCGCGTATCTGACGCAGAATTTCATCGGTGCAGGGCGTCTTTTCGGAAATGGGAATGGGCCTAAGGGAAGCGATCGCTTCGAAGACTTTTATCCTTCTTTCTAGATAATTGTCTTCGTGCGGTTTGTCGCAGGTAGGAGCTAATTCGTTATTTGTTTTCGACATGGGCATGTTTCTCCTTCATCTTTAGAGCTTGAGTGTCGGATTAATAGCGGGCGAGTTGCATAATCGCATGCGTTAATACAATCATGGGCAAACGTTTTTTCTTCGATTCTAATCCATCCCGCCCAGAACGTCGCCGATGCTGGCGTGGATGCACAGGTCGGCCCGGGAGTCGCCGGGGGTGGGGTCGCGGTTGACGATGGCCAGGTGGCTGCCGCGGAAGTAGTCCAGCAGCCCTGCCGCCGGGTACACCGCAAGCGACGTGCCCGCCACCAGCAGCAGGTCGGCCTGCGCTATGGCGCGCACGGCCCCCTTCATCACGGCCGAATCCAGCGGCTCCTCGTACAGCACCACGTCCGGCTTGATCACGCCGCCGCACCCGCAGCGCGGCACGCCGTCGGCTGCCGCCTCGCGTGTGGACAGCATCTCGCGCACATCGTAGGCGCGACCGCATTCCATGCAGCGGTTTCTGTGCACGCTGCCGTGCAGCTCGAACACGTTCCGGCTTCCCGCGGCCTGGTGCAGCCCGTCGATGTTCTGCGTTACAACCGCGCTGCACACGCCGTCGCGCTCCAGCTGCGCCAGTTTTCGGTGCGCGGCGTTGGGCTTCGCGTCCAGCGCCAGCATCTTGTCGCAGTAGTAGTCGAAGAACTGGCCGGGGTGCGCGTCGAAGAACGTGCGCGATATCATCACC
>CBCTKQ010000007.1:0-24798 GCA_965147515.1 uncultured Eggerthellaceae bacterium
GTGAAGAGATGCCGGCCTCCGAAGAGGAGGTCGCGGAAGCGGTGGAGGACGGCGTCGCCGTTCGCAACGGCTGGGGACCGAAGAGGGTGCTCATGGGCGAGGACGGCCGCGTGCGTGGCATCGAGATGCGCCGCTGCCTGCGTGTGTTCGACGACGAGGGCCGCTTCTCGCCCGAATACGACGACGATGACACCATGCGCGTGGAATGCCAGCACGTGGTTTTGGCCATAGGGCAGTCTATCGAGTGGGGCGCGCTGCTTGACGGAAGCGCCGTCGAGCTCGGGCGCGGGAACGCCGCCGTGGCCGACCCAGCCACGTACCAGACGGCGCAGCCCGACGTGTTCGTCGGCGGCGACGCGTTCACGGGGCCCAGCTTCGTGATAGACGCCATCGCCGCGGGACACGAGGCGGCAGTCAGCTTGCATCGGTTCGTGCAGAAGGGAAGCTCTTTGACGGTTGGGCGCAATCCGCGCCACTACGTCGAGCTGGACAAGCAGTCGGCCAAGGTCGACCCCGAAGGCTACGACCACGCTGGCCGCCAGAAGCCGCCGTGCGCTGATGCGGCAGAAGGTGCGGCAATGCCCGCCGCGCGCGACTGGAGCGACCACAGCCTTACTTTCACCGAGGAGCAGGTAGCCAAGGAGACGGCCCGCTGCCTCTCGTGCGGAGCCAGCATAGTCGACCCAAACAAGTGCATCGGATGCGGGCTTTGCACCACGCGCTGCGAGTTCGACGCCATCCACCTGCGCCGCGAGCACCCCGAATGCTCCACGATGGCAAGAAGCGAGGACAAGCTGAAGAAAATCCTCCCGAACGCTGGGAAGATGCTGGTCAAGCAGGTCTTCCGCAGGAACGGCTGACGCCATGCATGAGCTTGGCGTGGTGTTCTCCATGATCGACGTGCTGAAGGAGACCGCCGAAGAACCGGAGCTGTCGCGCATCTACAAGGGGTCCGTCGACCTAGGAGAGGTGTCGGGCGTCGTCACCGACTTCTTCCAGGACGCATGGCAGTGGGCCTCCGACAAGGACGACCTGACCCGTGGCGCCGATCTAGAGGTGAACACCGTGGAGGCGGTGACGGTATGCAACGCCTGCGGACGCACCTACGGGACCGTCGAGCACGGGCGCATCTGCCCGCACTGCGGCAGTCCCGACACCGAGCTTCTGCGCGGCCGCGAGCTGTTGATACGCTCGGTGGAAGCCGAGTAGGGCTGCGTGCCGGGCAACGTCCATTGCGCTACGCTTCAGAAAGAAGGCCGACTTCATTCGAAGTCGGCCTTGATGGCGTCGGTTGCTCCGCTGCGGTAGCTTTCCTGCCGAAGCGGATGCTCGAGTCTAGTTCAGGCTGAAGAAGTCCTTGAAGCCCTTGTGGGGGCGCATCATCTTCTTGCGGTCCTCCTCGTAGAACCTCTCGCCCCTGCCGACGGCCTCTATCATGTATTCCGGCTGGTTCGCCTCGATGGCGCGTGCTACGTGCTGGTCGATCTCCCATGCGTTTGCCTTGGCGGCAATCAGATACGCGTTCATGATCCCCTCTTTCGTTTCAGTGTTGCGTTTCCTGCTCGCCGAAAATGGCGAAAGGCAAGCCTAGCACTGTTTCCGCCATGAGCATAGGTATGAGAGGGGTGCATTTTACATAGATGTAACACTCCCATGCCCTCTGTTCCAGGAGCATGCATGGATGTGGGCATGGACCTTGCGCTTACCGACACGCTTTCGGGCGCTTTCCTCGCTCTTGACAAGCCATTGATGCAATATATAATTTGCATGCAAGATATATCTTACATATGATGGCACGGAACGAAAGGGGTCTTGTTGGACGCGCCCAAAAACGACCGCATGAAGGCGGCCCGCATGGCGTCGGGGCTGTCGCAGCAGCAGCTGGCCGACGCAGTGGGGGCCACCAGGCAGACCATAGGGCTAATCGAGGCGGGGAGGTACAACCCCAGCCTGAAGCTCTGCACCGCCATCTGCAAGGTCCTGGGCAGGACGCTCGACGACCTCTTCTGGGAATAGGAGGACACGATGTACCTCGCAAGGAAATGGAACGAGATCATGGGGCCGAAGGACGAACGGCTCGAGGTGCAGGAGAACAAGACGGTGAAGGTAGGCGCCTACATCCTGCTTGTCGGATCGATGCTCAGCCTGTACTACGGCATCCTGCTTGACCAGGTGTCGCGCACCACCGAGCATCCCATCTTGACGCATCTGGGGGAAAGCGTCGTTCCCGTGCAATGGCCGTTGACGCTCACGATACTGGCCGCAGGCTTCGTGTCCATCGCCTTGCAGATCAGGGCCGGGTACTTCTCTCCGTACACGCGGATCGCCGGCGTCGATCGCGTCCCGTGGGGATACGTCTCGTTGATGGCGCTGGTCTGCGGGCTGGTGCTGGGCCTGCTGACCTCCGTCATGCGGGTGCTGGCCGAGATCCAGATAGTCGGCGTGGACAACGTCGCATGGCTCGGAGACTTCGCCATAGGAATCGTCTTCTTCGGGATGGGGTTCGTGCTGGGGTTTCTGTTCACCGCCGTTGCCATACGCGAGGCCATAAACCGCCGCCGCGAGCTGGAATGCGAGATGGAGGGATAGGCCGAAGGGGATGGGAATAGGCGGAAACGAAGCCGTCTAGGCGCGGTCTTCCGCTGGGCACGATAGGGCGCCTGGTGTCCGACGGCGGGGAGTCCCTTCGCGAGGTCCTGGCCGACCACCTTCGATCGTTGCGGGCGCAAGGCGACGCGCTGGCCGACGCCATCGCCCGCACCGAGTCGGCAATAAGGATCGTTGAAAGGATGGAAGGCATGGACGCAGACGACGCATTCGAGGAGCTGAAGGCCCAGGGCCTCAAAGACTTCGAGGAAACGTACGGGCAGGAGGCCCGGAAGCTTTACGGGAACCAGGCCATCGACGACGCCAACGAGCGCATGATGGGGCTTTCCCAGGACGAGTGGGACGCGAAGGAGCTGCTGGAGGAGTCGATAAAGGTGCAGCTGCGCCTGGCGATGGCATCGGGCGACCCCGAAGGTGGGGAGGCACAGGAACTCGCGCGCATGCACGAGCGATGGATTGGCATCCACTGGGGCAATGGGTACAAGAAGGAGGAGTATCTTGGCCTGGTGCGCGGCTACCTGAAGGACCCCCGCTTCGTGAAGTACTACGACTCGGCGGCAGGCGACGGCGCCACCGAGTTCCTGGTGAAGGCCGTGGAGGCGTGGCAGGGACGGTAGCAGCTTAGGTACCTTTTTAAGAAACCCATTTTTTTTCGAAAAGCCTGGAAGGTGTCCCTGATAAGGGATACTTTCCAGGCTTTTTGGTGGTAGGGTATTTGCAGGAGCCATATATTATGATTGGTTTGTTTTATATTGGTAGACGCTAACGCTAGGGGAGCAAAACAGCCGTGCATGGACGCTTAGACAAAAAAAAAAGAACCCTTTCGGGTTCTTTGTGAGTCAAATTTGCCGCCTACGCGGCGTCCAGTCTAACAGGACATTTAAGACTAAGTCTTTATTTTGACTCGCAGTGGCATCTTGACTGGTAGTCAAACAGGGGTTGCAGGCATCTCTGCCCAAAACGGGTTTTGGAGCAGTGACATTCTGACTGGTAGTCAAACAGAAAAAGTCGCTGTTTACGCCGAGGACCTGACCCAGGTGCCCAGCATGACCAAAAGCGGCGACGAAGACGTGCAAGATCGTGAGGTTTTCGAGCCTGCCCAGACGGCCGAGGTAGCGTAGGAGGCATGAAGGTGACGATTATGTCGAATGCTTGACTGAGGTTTTAATTATATGTAAGGTTATTGGCGTGATGAGGTTGCGAGCCGATACGTTCGTCGCAATCCGCAGAGACCGCCGAAAGGCGGTTTTTGCGTTTCTGGGGGCAAAAATGGACAAGCCGTTCAAGACAATCCAAGAACAGATAGAGATCCTGGAGGACAGAGGGCTGCGGGTCGGTCCGGACGCGGCTCGAATCCTGGAGCGTGAGGGCTACTACCCGGTCGTGAACGGGTACAAGGATCCCTTCCTGCAGACGCTGCCGGACGGGGGACGCAAGGACGAGTTCGAGTCAGGCGTGACTTTCTCGGATCTGTACACGCTTTTCTGTTTCGACCGGGCGCTGCGGATGGCCATGTTCTCCTTCTTCGCTAGGGCCGAGGCGACCTTCAAGACCGTCTGTTCCTACGAGTTCGCGAAGAGGCATCCGGACGAGGGGGACGCATACCTGAATCTGGACAGCTATGCGGACGACGCGCGGACCCAGGCGAGGGCGGCCGAGCTCATAGAGGACTTCGGCAAGATCATCGGTTATCAGGAGGACGGCAACCTCAGAACCAAGAGGCAATACATCATCCACTACGTGCTCAACCATGACTGCGTGCCCATATGGGTCCTGGCCAACTATCTAAGCCTTGGGCAGATATTCAAGTTCTACTGCTTCCAGAAGGAGTCGGTCCGCAACGACATCGCCAAGTCGTTCTCTCGGATCTACGAGGAGACGCACAGGAGCCGGCTGACGATCAGCCACCGGAGGCTCCGCCTGGCGTTCGACCACATCAAGGACTTCCGGAACATATGCGCGCACGATGAAAGGCTCTACTGCGCCCGCGTGTCCCCGTCAAAGGACACGAGGCTGCTTGGCGTGATGAGCGACCTGTCCATCGTGCTTACCAAGAAGGACACGGAGCAGATGGTCCAGCAGGTGATGAAGCTGATGCTGGGCCTTGGCGGCGCATTGGGTCCGACATACTCCAAGAAAGTGTTCGATGCCATGGGGGTGCCGGAGGTCCAGAGACTCATGGCGCTGGTGGAGGAAGTCTAAAAAACAGCCGTGATTTTTAGAGTAAGCGCGGCGAGAAGGGCCGTCGGGTAAAGATTTAAGAGAAAAGCGTGGGAAGGAGGGTGACGTAGATGAAGACGGCGATGAGTATGATCTGGTCGGCCGTGGGGGTGGCCGTGGCGCTGTGCCTGGCGCTCGCGCTGCTCGGCTCTTGCAGCCAGGCGCCGGCGCAGACCGGTGGCCAGTCCGACGGCGCGCCAGGGTCGGCCTCGGCGACGGCCGCACAGGGCTCAAGCCTCATGGAGGACGCGGCCGAGGAAGACTGGACGGCCCTTCGCGAGGCGCTGCAGCGCGCCCAGGCGTACGACGACCCCGCGCCGTACACCGAGGAGTCGTGGGCGATGCTCGAGCGCGCCAAGGCCTCGGCGCAGGAGATCATGTCGGGCTACCCCGAGGGCACGAAGACCGAGGTCGGCGGAAGGACGACGTCGTTGAACACGAGCATCATAACGTTGGAGTTGAAGTGATGTAGACGGCCCGACCGGGCCAGAAGAAGAGTTGCGCCCCGCCGAGTCTTGGCCGGCCGGCAGGGCGCGGTGCCAGTCCGTTTGAGAAAAGAATGGCGGTGATAGTTTATCATGCCGAAGTCGTTGTTTGGATCCATCCAGTTTTGGAGCAGTGGCATTCTGACTGGTAGTCAAACAGGTCATCGAGCCTGGACATGCGCTTGAGGGTTTTGGAGCAGTGGCATTCTGACTGGTAGTCAAACTCGAGCTGTTCCGGCTCGGCCTGCTCGGCTCGTTTTGGAGCAGTGGCATTCTGACTGGTAGTCAAACGGTAGCCTTTGCTATTCGGTTGCCCTTTAAGTTTTGGAGCAGTGGCATTCTGACTGGCACCCGAATGGGTTGCTGGTTTGGTTAAAGGTCGACCATGATTTTTTCACTTTCACTTCCCATATCAATATAATTGTAAGATATTTTATAAGAATACTTTAATAATCACATAACCAATAAAGTCATTATTTTTTAAACAATTGCCATTTGTCGTTGATTATAAATTAGCAATAATTTATAATATATCTATCGGTTGAGGGAAAGGACTCCGATGCCGAAGGAGCAAGAGGTAAAGGAAGTAATCAAGAGACTGCGGAAGGAGGGATGGCAAGAGCGGTCAGGGAAAGGAAGCCACCAAGTGTTTAAGAAGGATGGAGTCACGATAAGCGTCCCAACGTCGAGCAAGGAGGTGGCGAACGGAACCTTCAAGAAGATCAAGAGGGATGCGGGTTGGGACTAACTCGCATCCGCTCCGCAGATAGAAAGGACGGCAGCAAATGGAAAGCTTCGCATACCAAGTATTCCTCACCCCTGAGGAGGATGGAGGGTTCTCGACGGAGATACCCGACCTTCCTGGCTGCTATTCGCAAGGCGACGACATCAAGGACGCGGTGGAGATGGCCGCCGATGCCGGGAAGACGTATATAGCCGCGCTCATGAAGGACGGCGAGAACATTCCCGGCGCCACCGTGCGAGAGGTCCCCGAGGGCGACCGAGAGGCTTGGGTGTTCTTCGAGACTGATGAATCTTACATTGTTGATGGCCCCGTGGTCTCTGCGGCACAAGCGGCGCGAGACCTGAACGTGAGCCCTGGACGTGTTACCCATATGCTTGAATCGGGGCTGTTGGATGGCTACAGAAGTGGACGCCGCACGTACGTCACGGAGAAGTCCATCAAGGCGCGCCTGAAGTCGCCTCGCGGTGCTGGGCGCCCAAGGAAGACGAAGGCAACTGCGTCGGCTTATGCAGCAGACGCCTGTGGTTCGAACGAACGTCGAACGGCCTAAATTCCGACTGCCTGCGCCTTCAGCAGGTCGACGTCGTTGCGGTCGTGGGTGGCCACCACCAGCGGCCGGCCGTGCAGGTTCTCCAGCACGAACGCGCACGCCCTGCGATGGCTTTCCTCGTCCAGGCCCGCGAACGGCTCGTCGAGCACTATCGCCTGGCTGCCGGACAGCATCGCGCGCACGATCTCGACAAGGCGCCTCATTCCGCCTGAAAGCTCTCCGGGCTTCATGTCGCAGGCGTCCTGGGGTAGAAGCTCGCGAAGCGCGTCGCGAGCCTGTTGCTCGGTCACGCCGTCTGCGGCGGCTAGCATCACGTTCTCGCAAGCCGTGAGGCCGCCGACGAGCGATGCCGTCTGAAGCATCACGCCGAGCCTGTCGGGTGCACGCACGCTGCCGGAATCGGCCGCCTCGACCCCAAGCATCACCGCTATGGCCGTGCTCTTGCCGCTTCCCGTGGGAGCCATGAGGCACACGCGCTAGCCAGGGAGCACGCGAAGGGCGAAGCCTTCCAGCACCTCGTTGCCGTCGTAGGTTTTGAGCACCTCGTCCATCACGATGGCGGTCGAAGCGCTGCCTTCAGCATCGGCCGACCCGCTCGCGGCCCCGCTGCTTGTGCTCCTGCGAACCGCCAGCCTTCCCGCCTTGCCGGTCAGCTGCAGCAGGGCAGCCACGGCCTTCTCGCACAGCCAGCTGAGCACCATGACCACTATAGTCAGGGCCAGAAGGCTCCCGCTGTCCAGCGTCAGCTTCGACGCGTACACGGCCGACCCCAGCGAGTCCATGGGAAGGCACAGCAGCTCGGCGGTTATTCCGGCGCGCCACGACATCGCCACCGCGGTCTTGCTGGCAGCCACGAAGAAGGGGAGCGCCGAAGGCCATATGCAGGCCGCGAACACGCGGGCCTTGGAAACGCCTGCCAGCCGAAGCACCGTCTCGGCCTGGCGCGGCCGCGCCTCCAGCGCCTGCATCATGTTCACGTAGAAGGGCGGGAACGCCACGAACGCGACGATCGCCACAAGCGCACCGGCAGACCCCCAAGCTACCAGCACTATCACGATAACGCACGCCACGGGCGCGCTCTTCATCACCTGCAGAGGCGCGAACATGGCCTCCTTCACCAGGCGGAAGCGGTATGCCAGCGCCCCCAGGACGATCCCTGCCAGCGAGGAAATCGTGCCAGCCGCCAGTATGCGCGCGGTGGTGTTGCCCGTGGCCTTCCAGAAGTCAGGCTCGCCCAGGCTTCGCAGCAGAGCCTTGGCGGTTTCCACGGGGCCGGCCAGCAGCAGCTCGTTCCCTACGAACGACGCCACGGCGAACCACACCGCCACCCAGAACAAAACGCCGAGGCCATGGGCAACGGCGTTTTCCATGCTGCCTGCGTCGTCTTTCAAGCGCCTGTCGGGCATCACATCAGATAGAAGGACTCGCCTGGGAGGCCCCCTCCGATTGACGACGGGTCCTGCTGGTACAGGATTCCCAGATATCCGGAAAGCGCGTCCTTCATCTGCTCCCCGGTGAGGCATACCAGGTTGCATCTGGGTATGGAGGCTTCAGCCACCTGCTCGCTGTCGATGATTCCGAGCGACACGACTTCGGGCGCTATCTGCGCGGGGTCGGACCTGGCGATATCCGTGGACGTGCTGTGGCGCGTGACGAACTCGTCTATCGCCGCGCGCTTCGACGCCACGGTGCTGCTCTTGGCTATGGTCACGCCTGTGATCAGGCTTCCGCGGTCTCCGCCTGTGGCCTCTTCCCATGCCAGCGTTAGGTCGATGCCCTGTTTCAGCCCTGCGTTCTTCATGGTGGCGGCGGTGGCGAAAGGCTGCGGAAGGATGCCGACCGATTCGGGCTCCTGTGCTATTAGGGCGGCGACCTCGGCGGGTTCGGACCTGAACTGCACGTCCACGTCGTTCCAGCGCATTTTGCTGGCCTCGAGCAGCGCCCGAAGGGTGTATTCGGGAACGGCGCCCTTGCCCGTCATGTACACGGTGCGTCCGCGCAGGCCTTCGACCGACGAGACGTCCGAGGCGGTGACGGCGTACAGCACGCCAAGGGTGTTCACGTCAAGGACCGTTATCCCTCCGCTGGTCTTCTGGTACAGCGTCGCGGCAAGGTTGGCAGGCACCAGCGCTATGTCGAGTTCGTCCTGCAAGAGCTTCGGCGTTATCTCGTCGGCGGTGGCAGCCACCGTGAACACGCCTTGACCTGCGGTCATCATCGAGGCGAGCCCGACAGACGTCGGGCCCTTAAGCGAGCCGATGCGAAGCGCGTCGGCTTCGGTCGCGGCGTCTCCGGCCGCACCCGCTTCTGATGCCTCCTGCTGCTCGGCCTGGCTCGAGGCCTGATCGGGTGCGCTTGGGGCGCATCCGGCAACGGCCAGCACAAGCGCCAGCATGCAGGCCGCCGCAACGGCGAGCGCCGCCCTGGAAACCTTGCGCATCGTCCTGCCGTCGCCACGCGACGCCCTTGTTGCCGCCGTCCGCATCCTAGGCCTCCGCCTTCGCGCCTGCGTCGTCGGGCATGTGCACGGTGTGAAGAAGGTGGTGCGCCAACTCGGAGCAGGGCTTCCCGAAGAATTCCTTGTAAAGCATCTGAACCTGCGGGTTCTCGTGCGAGTACCTAAGCGGCGTTTGCGTGCGGTCCATCGCGCGCAGCGTCTGCCCGCGCACCAGGCCCAGCTCGCGGTCGCTGCCGTCGATCGGCTGGCCGCCTCCGCCGGCGCAGCCGCTGGGGCACGCCATCACTTCGACGAAGTCGTACTCGACGACGCCTTCGCGTATTGCGTTCAAAAGCGCGTCGGCGTTCGAAAGCCCATGCACGATGGCGCAGCGCACGCTGGTGCCGTCCATGTCGAAGGCGCCCTCGGTCCACGCGCCATGCTCGGACACGGCGAAGTCGAACCCGTCGGGCGGGGGAAGTTGGCCGGTAGCCACGTAGTAGGCGGTGCGCAGGGCGGCCTCCATCACGCCGCCTGTCGTGCCGAAGATGATGCCGGCCCCGGTGAAAGTGCCAAGCGGGTCGTCAAGCGGCATGTCCTCCAGCGCGTTCACGTCTATCCCCGAAGCCTTTATCATGCGCGTGAGCTCGCGGGTCGTCAGCGACGCGTCCATGTCCGGCGTGCCCTCGTGCGAGTTCATGGGAAGCTCTATCTCGTGCTTCTTGGCGGTGCACGGCATTATGGCGACCGAGAACACGTCCTCGGGGGCAAGCCCGTTCTTCTCGGCGAACCAGGTCTTTATGACCGCGCCGAACATCATCATGGGGCTCTTCGCCGTGGACAGGTGCCCCACGACGTCGGGGTATGCCGCCTTGGCGCGCTTCACCCATGCGGGACAGCAGCTGGTGAACATGGGCCACTTCACGCCGTCGTCGCCTGCGCCTGCCTTGCCCAGGCCCTCAAGCAGCTCGGTTCCTTCCTCCATGATGGTGAGGTCGGCGGCCAACGACGTGTCGAACACGTAGTCGACGCCCATCTTCTTGAGCGCCGCCACCATGCGTTCGACGGAAAGCGCGCCGTCGTCTGCGTCCAGCCCGATGCCCCACGACGTGCGCGCGGCCGGCGCCACCTGCACCACGGTGGTCTTGCCGGGGTCGGCGATGGCGGCCAGCAGCTTCTGGGTGTCGTCGCGCTCGGTTAGCGCGGCGGTGGGGCAGTGGGTGATGCACTGCCCGCAGGCGACGCACCCGGCCTCGCGCGTGGTGGCGCCCCCGCGCACGCCGATCCCGGCGCGCTCGCCCGATCCCACGAATTCCCAGACCCCTATGCCTTCCAGCCTGTCGCATGCGGCCACGCAGCGGCCGCACTGCACGCAGCGGTTCCCGTTACGCTGCACGATGGCCCCGCTGGGCCATTCGGCGCGCTTGCCTTTCAGGAGCTTCCTGGGGTAAGGCGATGGCGACTCCATCATGAAAGTTCCCGTGGGGTCCCATTCGATGAGCCCGGCATCGAGAAGCAGCGCCTGGAAGCGGCACGTGCCGTTGCGGAAGCAGTAGGCGCAGTTCAGGTCGTGGCGGGAAAGCAGCAGCTTGAGGGCCGTGACGTGGGCCTCGCGCACCGCATCGGTGTCGGTATGCACCACCATGCCGTCCCAGACGTGCGTGTTGCACGCGGCCGCCAGCCTGTCTTCGCCTTCCACCTCGACCACGCACACGCGGCATGCTCCGATGTCGTTAAGGTCCGCGAAATAGCAGAGCGTCGGGATGTCGATTCCGGCCGAGCGCGCGGCCTGGAGTATCGTCGTGTCGTCGCTCGCGTCGATGGCTTTGCCGTCTATGACGACCCTTGCCGGGTTGCCTACCATGTTGCCACCTCCTGGCTGCACGTGGCGCCGAAGCCGTAGTGGTCGCAGCGAAGGCACCGGCTGGATTCCTGGGCGGCCTCCTGCGGGCTCATGCCCAGCTTCGCGAGCTCGAACGTCTGGGCCGCCTCGGCGAATATCACGTCCTTCAAATCGATGCGCCCATGGGGGCCTATGGCCGGCCTGGCGTTCGGCACGTCCACGTAGTCGTGCACGTCGTGGGTGTATCCAAGCGCGTTGTCGATGTTTGCGGCGGCAACCTTGCCTGCCGCTATGGCCTTGATCACCGTGGCGGGGCCGCTGACGGCGTCGCCACCTGCATACACAGGCCCGGAGGCGTCTGCTATGGCGCCATCTTCGCGGGCGACTATGCACCCGCGCTCGGTCTGCACCACCTTCGAGAACGCGTCGCTGTCTATGGCTTGCCCGATGGCTATCACCACCACGTCGCACGGGATCTCGCGCTGCGCAACGTCGGCGTCGACCGGCGCGGGCCGTCCTCCACGCCCGATGGCGCCGATGATCTGCGGCTGCGTGACCAGTGCCTTCACCTTGCCGTCGGCGTCGGCCTTGATGGCCACGGGTGCTTCAAGCTGCGTGATCTGGCAGCCTTCGGCCTTGGCTTCGTCTATCTCTTCGGGAAGGGCGGTCATGTCGGCTATGCGCCGCCTGTAGACGCATTCCACCGACTGGGCGCCCAGGCGCTTGGCCGTGCGCGTGCAGTCCATTGCGACGTTGCCGCCTCCCACTATGCATACGCGCTTGCCCGAGAAGTCGGGGGCGTTCCCGCCTGCGACGTCGCGCAGGAACTCGACCGCCGACATCACGCCTTTGGTGTCCTCGCCTTCGCAGCCTAGCTTCTTGGCGTCGTGGGCGCCGATGGATATGAAGACCGCGTCGTTGCCGTCCATGAGCTCGTCCATCGACACGTCGGTCCCCACGGCGCATCCGGGCTTCACGTCGATGCCTGTGCTCAGGATGAAGTCCACGTCGGCGTCGAGCCTGTCCTGCGGCAGCCTGTAGTCGGGGATGCCGTAGCGCGCCATGCCGCCCAGCTTCTCGCGCTGGTCGTAGACGGTCACGGCGTGTCCCATGAGTCGCAGGTAGTACGCCGCCGTCAGCCCGGCAGGGCCGCCGCCTATAACGGCCACGTTCTTTCCGGTGTCGGGCAAAGGGGTGGGGGCCGGCGACCATTGCGCGTTGTCGGCGGCGAACCGCTTGAGCCCGCAGATGTTCACGGCCGCGTCCTCCAGCGCGCGCCTGCATGCCGACTCGCAGGGATGCTCGCAGACGTATCCGCACACGGTGGGAAGTGGGTTGTCGTTGCGTATCACGCGCAGGGCGTCGTCGAAGCGGCCCTCGCGTATGCATGCGATGTACTGGGGGACGTTCACATGGGCGGGGCACCTCTTCGTGCAGGGGGGCATCGGGTTTTGCCTGTGCGAGCACTCGTCGCGCTCTATGTGGCTTTGCAGGTCCTCGTCGAAGCCTTCCAGCGCCTGGAGCAGCACCTTGCCGGCAGTGAACCCGATGGCGCAGTCGGAGGCGGCGTACATGACCTGCGCCGTTGCCTTCAGCGTCTCCGCGTCCGCAGCCTTGCCTTCGCCTGCCAGGATCGCGTCAAGCTTCTCGACGCATGCGGCCAGCCCGGTGCGGCAGGGCGTGCACTTGCCGCACGACTCGGCGAGGAACATCCTCGCAACGGAATACGTGTAGTCAATCGGGCACTGCCCTGGCGGGATTGACGCCAGCCTCTCCGCTGCACGCTGCGCCATGCTTGCGTGCGCGTCCTCCATGCGCGAGGGACTTTCTATCGTTAGTCGCGGCATGATCCTCCAATCGTCTTCGCGGCTCGTGGAAGCGAATGTCGAAAGCGAATGCAAAAAAGCGAATATGAGAATTATGAACCAGTAATGCCGCAAGGTTGGCTGGAGAAGGCGAAGATTTATGCAATGCGCACCTGCGCATAGACGAAAAAGCGGCATGGCGCACTGCCATGCCGCTTGATTGGCGGGGTGTGTCAGGGAGCCGAGTCGCTTGCGAGCCGCCCCGCTTCCTGCCTTCTGCTCTTGGACGTCAGTGGATGCCTGGCCACACCGCCCCGGTCGCCGGACCTTCCACGTGCTCGTTTTCGCTCGTGGTGGGAATCACGCCGAATTCCTTCAGAAGCCCGTACACGTCGGTGCCCTCTATCTCCTTGAGGCCCTTCGAAAGCGCCAGCTTCTCGATGATGCTCATGTTCATGTCGGTCGCGGGCTTGCCGTCGCGCAGCAGCACGGTCGCGTTCAGAAGCACGCGAACGTCGAACGCGCTTCCCCAGACCTCGGGCACGCCTCGGTCGATGTCCAGCAGCGTGTAGACGGCCTCCATGCCGGTGCGCATCGAGTACTCGGTGGTGAAGATGGTGTCGCGGGGCGTCTCGGCGAACTGGCCGACGAAGGCGAAGTTCACGGCGCCGTCGGGAACCACCAAGGGCCTGTCGTCCTTGGCGCGCGGCATGAAGAACGCGGTGATGTAGGGCATCATGCACGGCACGGTGTTGGCGCTGTTGGCGGCCAGGTCTTCTATCTGGTCCTCAGGCACGCCGATGTGGTAGAGCCATTCCTCGCAGATCTCCTTGCCGGTGCAGTCGCGCATGGGCTTCTTGACGTAGTCGCCGGGCTTGTCCGTGAACAGGCTGTACACCCATACGCACACGGTCCCAGGCTTCTGGTCGCGGAACTGCGGCTGGCGGTTTATGGTCCAGCTGAGCAGCCAGCTGGAGTCCTTGACCGACACGATTCCGCCGGTGACGACGTTGCCTGACAGCGGGTCGCGCTGGCAGATGGCCTCGATGTAGGGGAGGATGCGGTCGTCCAGCGTGGTCACCGTCGCGCTCTCCCAGTTGCTGAGCTCCGGCGTGCCGCAGAACTTCTCTGGATGGCCGAACTCGGGGCTTTGCGCCGCTATGCGCTTCCATAGGTCCCATCCGTCGCCGGGCACCAGCTGGGGGTCGAAGGCCGCCGGTGTGTCCTGGCTTCCGAACGACGAGTGCGCCACGCAGCTGCCAGGCGTTATGAACACCAGGTCGTCTTCGGACAGCTTGATGGTCTCCTCCTTGCCGCTCGGGGCGGACGGCTTCGCCCCAGGCATTCCGACCGCGGCGTCGACGTCGGCCTGCGAGGTGCCGCGCACCATCGTCAGCTCGGTGGCTACCTTCCTGAAGTTGTCCTTCGCGTCGCTGCACGAGAATTCCACGTCGGTGACGTGCACGTTGAACTGGAAGTCCACCCCGTGCGCCTTCAGGTAGTTCTCCAGAGGCAGGATCATCGACTCGTACTGGTTGTAGCGCGTGAAGCGCAGGGCGCTGAAGTCGGGCAGGCCGCCCAGGTGGTGCACGAAGCGGGTGACGTAGCGCTTCATCTCCAGCGCGGAGTGCCAGTTCTCGAACGCGAACATTGTGCGCCAGTACAGCCAGAAGTTGGAGTCCAGCACCTCGTCCGAGAAGTAGTCGGTGATCTTCTTGTCCTGAAGCTCTTCCTCGGGGGTGAAGAACAGGTTCATGATCTCCATGCAGGCCTTGTCGGACAGGTTGAACTTGTTGTCGGTGTGCGCGTCCTTGCCGCGGTCAACGGTGGCGCGGCAAAGCGAGTAGTTCGGGTCGCGCTTGTTCAGCCAGTAATAGTAGTCGAGCACGCTAACGTCGCCGTCCTCGATGGACGGCACGTCGCGGAACACGTCCCACATCACTTCGAAGTGGTTGTCCATCTCGCGTCCACCGCGCATGGTGTACCCGAGCTGCGAGTAGTCCCATCCGTCGCATGCGCCGCCGGCCCTGGGGTCGCGCTCGAGCACGTGCACGTTCTCGCCGGGCATCTGTGCGTCGCGGACCAGGAAGAAGGCCGCGGTGAGTCCCGCCAGGCCCGACCCTATGACGTAGGCCTGCCTGCCTTCCACGCCTTCCGGCTTCTGCGGATGCGCGAATGCCTCGTAGTTGCCGCTGGAATAGTACATGGTCGTCTCCGTTCGTCTGTATGGGAAAGGCGGCCATGGCTGTCCGCGAGAACCTCCATGGCCGTCCCTTGCTGTGGCCTACGCCGTATTGCTGGACGCTGGGCCTAGATTCCTTCGATGGCTTCGGCGACCGACGCCGGCAGCACTATGCCTTCGACCACCATGGTGACGCCGCGCATCAGCAGGAATATGCCGAGGAACACCACGAACGACGCTGGCATCACCATGAACATGATGCCGCAGAGGATGCCTACGATTCCTGTGGCGAGAAGCCATCCCCAGCTGTGGAAGACGCCCCTCATCCCGACGGCGGCGACTATCGCGAAGATGCTGTAGCAGATCACGAACACGCCGGCCAGCCAGGGCAGCATGGCCGCGGTTGCCACCGGGTAGATGACGAACAGCAGGCCCAGCAGCACGTCGCAGATGCCGCTGGCGAGGATCCATCCCGCGCCGGGCGTGCCGCTTACCTGGCTGTAGGAGATGAAGTCGGTGACCCCGGCCACGATCAGTATCGCGCCGGCCATGATGGCGATCGACACCAGCGATGCCCCCGGCCACGCCATCACCATGATTCCCATGATGAAAACCAGCACCCCGCCCACTATGAGTGCCCAGTCATGCTTCCTGCGGGCTACGTTCGATTGACTCATGATCTCTCCTTTCCTCGCCGGACTTGCCAGCCGCTCTGTTCGCATCTTGTTTTTATGCCCAAACCGCACGCCGCGCGACGTGAACGGCGCGGCGTTGACTTCCCGAAATCGACCAGTAGAGGTGCCGAAATCAGGGCCTTCTGCAGGACGCTCGCATGCGCCTATTTCCCATGGGGCGCGCCCGGTCGCAAGCGGAAGGCCGTGCAGTTACGGCAATCCTACGGAAGCGTGATGCATGCCCTGGTCTGCATGCAGCTCACACGTCCGGTCTTGTAGAATTGATGGCAAGCAAAACGTCTGAAAGGCATGCGTTGCCGTGACGAACGACGAGAAGACATCCATGCAGGAGGAAGGCCCGGCCAAGACGCGCGTGCGCAAGGTCCGCGTAAGGAAGGCGCGCAAGCCGCACGACGGCCGCCGGCGCAGCCACCGCATTGAGCTGCAGTCAGCCTCCGAGGTGAAGAGGCAGACGTTCTACGCCTTGGAGAACCCCAGGAAGGCCAAGCTTCCGGCGCGCATCGTGGGCTACTTCCTGTTCTTCCTCATAGTGGCGAACGCGGTGGTGGTGTTCGTGTCGTCGCAGCCGGGGCTCGATGCGGGCGTGGCCGGCATCGTGAACGCGTTCTACACCTTCTCCACCGTTTGCTTCATGGTGGAATACATCGCGCGCGTATGGATCGCCGACCTGGCCTTCGGCAACTGCACCCGTGCCATGGCCCGCGTGAAGTACGTGTTCTCGCCGCTGGGCATCATCGACTTCCTGTCGTTCGCGCCCAACGTGGTGGCCTGGTTCATCCCCATGACGCCGTTCCTGCGCACGCTGGTGAACGTGGTGAGGCTCGTGCGCCTGGTGAAGATCTCGCGCTACATGCGCGGGCTGCGCGCCATCGGGAAGGTGCTTCAGAAGAGACGCCACGAGATAGTGGCGTCGTTCCTGGTGCTGTTCCTGCTGATCATCGTGGCCAGCGTGGTGATGTACGAGATCGAGAACCCGGCGCAGCCCGAGAAGTTCGACAACCTGCTTTCGGGCATCTACTGGGCCGTCACCACCATCACCGCCACAGGCTACGGCGACCTGGTTCCCATCACGCCTGCGGGGCGCATCGTGGGCTCCGTCATCATGTTCCTGTCGGTGGCGTTGGTGGCCATCCCCGGAGGCATCTTCTCCGCTGGTTTCGTCGCCGAGTTCCAGAACGCCAACTACCGCAAGATAGAGCGCGACATCAAGAGCAACGCCAGCAAGCAGCATGACGAGGGCGAGGCGGATGCCACGCCCGACGTGACGAAAGCCCCGACCTCCGTCACGCCCGAAAGCGAGGTCGGACGCTGATGCAGTTCCTCATCTCGTTCCTCGAAGGCATCGTCACGTTCGTGTCGCCCTGCCTTCTTCCCATGATTCCCATCTACGTCACCTACTTCGCGGCAGGGGACGAGCAGCGCACGTCGGTGGTCCTGCGGAACGCGTTGGGGTTCGTGCTCGGATTCACCGTCGTGTTCGTCGCCATGGGCGCGCTGGCGGGGACGGTCGGGTCGTTCTTCGTGGCGCACCGCGCCGTGTTCGACGCCGTCTGCGGCGCCGTGGTGGTGTTCTTCGGGCTGTACTTCCTGGGGTTCGTTAAGCTGAACCTTTTCAAAGGCCTGGCTTCGGCGCCCGAGGAGAGGCATCTGGGCTTCTTCTCGTCGCTGCTGTTCGGGGTGGTGTTCTCCATCGGGTGGACGCCGTGCGTGGGGGCGTTTCTGGGATCGGCGCTCATGCTGGCCTCTCAGCAAGGCTCGGCGGTGGTCGGCGTGGCCATGCTGCTTTGCTATTCGGCCGGGCTGGGCATCCCGTTCGTGGCCAGTGCGCTTCTGATCGACAAGTTGAAGGGCGCGTTCGACGCCATCAAGAGGCATTACGACACCATAACCAAGGTCTGCGGGTGGCTGCTGGTGGCCATAGGCGTGTTGATGGCAACCGGGCTCCTCGGCAGGCTTCTGACGTTTTTGAGCTAGCACGGAAGGATGGCTTTCGGATGGCGGACGGATCCAATTACGAGAAGAGCTACGCGGCCAAGTCGGACGAGGGCAAGAAGGCGCGTGCGAAGGCGAAGGGCGCTTCCCGCAGCGCGGCCCAGGTCAAGGTGAAGGCGCCTGATGGCGGTTCTGCCAGGAAGAAGTCGCGCAGGGGGCTCGTCATAGGCATCGTGGCCCTTGTCGTCTTGATTGCGGCTGCTGCAGTGGCCTACAACGTGTTGGCGCCCGGCGCGGCGCCGGAATCGCTTCAGACCCAGGGCGAAACCGAGCCCGTGCAGGGAGCCTCGCCGGAAGAAGCGTCTTCGGGCGGAACGGCGCAGGGCTCGTCCGATGCGGCGGCATCGTCAGGGAAGACCGACGCCCCCGACTTCGAAATGACCACACCCGACGGCGACACGGTTTCGCTTTCCGAGCTGAAGGGCAAGCCCATCGTGCTGAACTTCTGGGCCAGCACCTGCGGCCCTTGCAAGATGGAGATGCCCGAGTTCCAGAAGGCCTACGAGCGCTACGGCGAGCAGCTGCAGTTCGTCATGGTGAACGTGCCCGACTTCAACGGCGAGACCCGAGATCGCGCCTTGCAGCTTGTCGACCAGAGCGGGTACACCTTCCCGGTGTACTTCGACGGCACGATGCAGGGCCAGGTGCAGTACGGGATCACGTCCATCCCGCAGACTTACTTCATCAACGCCGACGGCACGGTGGAGGCGTATGCGTCGGGCGCCATCGACGCGTCCACCATCGACCGCGGCATCGCCATGCTTCTAGGCGACTAGCGTGCCGCAGGAGCAATACATGGGGGAGACGAACCGCGGAGGCGCCGAGTTGGAGATGCGCATCCTTAGGGCTGTATCGCGACCTATCGCCGAGATGACGGTAGAGCAGATCTGCAAAGGCGCCGGCATCTCGCGCCAGACGTTCTACGCGCACTTCAAGTCGAAGTTCGACATCGTCTACTGGTACATCTCCATCGCCGAAGAGACGTACCTGTACGAAATCGGCCGCACGCTTACCCTGGAAGAGGGGCTGGACGGGTTCTTCGAGTTCCTGTACCGAGAGCGCGGCCCGCTGGTCAACGCTTTCGAGAAGGACCCCAAGAAGCGCGAGCTCAGGCACAGGCTGGAGAAGCCATGCAACGAGTTCATGTGGACCATCCTGTCGAAGGGCGTCGACGTAGGGGACGACCTGCGGTTCTGCATCGTCTACACGGTGGAGTCGGCGAACTGCCTGGTGGCCAGCTGGTGCCTGAACGGGATGGACGAGCCGCCCGAGGTGGTGTCAAGACGTCTTGCCATGTGCCTGCCCGCCCAGCTGGTCGAGCTTGCGCAGCTTTCGGGCACGTGACAGACGCAAGGCCCAAAAATGGCAAAAAACCGCCACTTACTGTCGGTTTAAACCATTCGGTTGGGCCAACTCGAGACAGCGACGCAGCCTACACCCTCCTGAACTGGGCATTCTTTGCAGCAGTTTTCCTCGCATGATGCCGAGCAGGGAAATCCGGCCTTCTCTCGGGCCGAAAATGACAGTAAGCGGCGTTTTTTCGCCATTTTCACGCCACGATTGTGGCACGGGGGCGGAAAGCAGCTGAAATACCTTTCAAAAAGTGCAGAAATGACCAGTCAGAGTCAGCGTTTCGCATTCAGGAGATGCATCAAACGACCCACCCCCTAATCGGGCGCGCTTATTTCCTGAGGCGGGCGACGTAGCGGACAGGCACGGGAACCTCGTAGAACAGCCAGCGCTGCATGCCATGCGCGACGAACTGCAACACGGCCAACACGAGGCATGTTGCAACGGCGGCCATGGGTGCCCAGCCGGGCGCGAAAGCATCCGATGCGGCCGCTCCTTCCGGCAACGCCAGCAGATGGATGGCTGCTACGGCGCAGAAGATGCACGTGGCTGCCACGGCCACGCCTTCGACGGTCCAGGCCCTGTGCAGCACCGGAAGCAGCCTTCCGTAGTTGGCAAGCGTCAGGGGTATGCGCTCGTCGCTTTCCTGCGAAGCCGCAAGAAGCCGCAAGCGCCTTCGCCTGTGCGAGGCCACGTCCAAGGCGAACGCCGCGGCCTGCGCGACGCAAAGCGCGGCCAGCCTTGCCGCGAGGACAACCGCCGGGACGTCGCCTTCTCCTCCGAACGCGAAGGCGCAGAAGATGCAGCAAAGAGCCGTTGCCGAGCCTGCGCCGCATGCCGCCGCAACGAGTTCCATGAGCCCTTCGGTGCCCATCCATGCCGGGCGCGTGGACACCTTGTATGCGCGCGTTATCACGAACAGCAGCACGACGCCCGACACTGCCGCAAGCAGCTCGCCAGCAATGAACACGGCCGCGTTCGCGAACATGCACCCCAGTAGCCACGCCGTCGAGAATGCCCAGAAGACGGCAACGGCCACGATCTCGCGCGAGAGCCACGAGGACGAGAGATGCCGCAGCGAGAACGGCGCGCGCAGCGGCTTCGCAAGATGGAATACCGAGGCCAGCATCCCGACGGTGGCAAGCGAAAGCGATGCCGCTGACATGAGCAACGCGGTCCCATCTGGCGACCAGAACCCCAGCGCGCACGCCAGCACGGCGATGCCTACGGCCGCCGGGGTGCACAGCGTGAAGGCTATCAAAGGAGCTTCGCTGCGCTTCTTCTCGTTCAGCGGGATGGACATTCCTCTGTACCGATCTGTCAGAACGGCCCGCAGCCGCCCGCTCAGGGCGTTCGGCCGCGGGCGGCGTCCGTCTTACAGGACCCGGTGCGCCGCGCCAAGCCTGCGTGCGGCCGACTCCCGCACGGCGCCTTCCACCTCGTCTACGGGCGCCAGCGTGATGGCGCCTCCGCAGCAGGTCTCGACGCATGCCGGCTTCTTGCCCTCGCGCAGGCGGTCTATGCACATGTCGCACTTCTGCATCAGCCCGTCGCGGTCGAACTGCGGCGCGCCGAACTCGCATGCCCACGAGCAGTAGCGGCAGCCGATGCACTTCGTGCGGTCGACCAGCACGGCCCCGAACTCGTGGTCGCGGTAGATGGCCTTGGCGGGACACACCGACATGCAGGCCGCATCGCCGCAGTGCATGCACGCCATGGACACGTACTGGATCGTCTTGCCGCCGTCTTCGCCCGGGGCCTTCTCTATGGCGACCACCTGGCGATAGCGCGGACCGGACGCGCCTGGTTCTTCCTGGGCATGGGGTCTCAGCTGATGGGCCGACTTGCAGGCCGCCTCGCATGCGAAGCATTCGGCGCATCGGTTCGCGTTGAAATGGAAACCGTGCTGCATTTCTATCACTCCCTAGAGCTTCTCGACGCGGCCTAGGCACATCGTGTAGTTCGCCTGGCTCGAGATCGGGTCGAGCTCGTCGTCGATGCCCAGCTCGTTGTAGTTCGCATCCACCCATCCGCCGGGCACGTACAGGCAGTCCTTCCGGATGATGGCGGTGGGTTCGGCCTTTATCTCGATCGTCCCGCGAGGCGACGACACCTTCACCAGCTCGCCCGCTTCTATTCCCAGCTCGGCGGCCACGTCGGCGTTTATCCAAAGATAGGGCTCGGGCTGCATCTCGCGAAGCCAGGGGATAGTGCGCCTCTGCTCGTGCACGAACATGGGGCCAGATCGTCCGGTGAACACCACGAAGGGGTAGTCCTTGGCCAGCTCGGGCTGGGCGCGCGGCGATTCGGCGGGCTCGATCCATATCGGAAGCGGGGGGAAGCCGTTGGCGTCCAACACCTCGGAATATATGTTCACCTTCCCGCCCGGCGCGCGGAAGCCGTCCTTCTTGAACTTCTCGTAGGCGATGCCGCCGAATGTTACACCTTCGGGGGACGCCTGCAGCTGCTCCAGCGTTATGCCGGAAGGCTTCAGGTCCTCCTCGATGTAGTATGCGATGTCCTCGGTGGGGAACTCGTCTTCGTACCCCAGCGCGCGGCCAAGCCTGATCATGATCTGCGTGTCGGGCAGCGCCTCGCCGACGGACACCGTCTTCTGGCGCAGCGTGAGCACGGGCAGCCACACGTCGGACTTGAACCATTCGGGCTCGGTGCGTTCGAGGTATGTGGCCGCGGGCAGCACCAGGTCGGCAAGCTCCGCCGTCTCGCAGAGGTACGGGTCGATGACGCATATGTAGCCGACCTTCTCCAGCGCCGCGCGCGTGACGTCGGGCTGTGGCTGCGTGACCATGATGTTCGCCCCCTGCAGTATGGCCACCTTCGTCTTCCCCTCGTGCATGCACCGCAGCACGTCTGGCGTCGGCAGAAGCCCCTGGCCCGAGAACAGCAGAGGCCACGAGGAATCCTCGGGATTGTACGGAGGAACCGAGAACATCTTCACGGGACCCTGCGGCTCGAAGTCGGGAAGCACGTGGTCGATCAGCGTGAAGCGCGGATTCCGGTCGGGGCTCTTCGGCGTGAACACGTCGCAACCAACGCGGTCGAGGTGCCCGGTTATGGCCCGCAGGATGGCGACGGCGCGCGTGGTGTGCGTGACGTTCGTGCGGCCCTCCAACCCGTGCCCGGGAACGAGCCCGGCCTTGGGGGTGGTCGCGTACTCGACGGCCAAGGCCTCGATGTCTTCTGCAGGTACGCCGGTGATCCTGGCCGCCCATTCGGGAGTGTAGGCAACGCCGTTGGCGTTGCCTCCGCGCACGTGCGCCGCCAGGCGCTTCAGTCCCGGGTCGTTGGTGTATTCGTCCACGAACTCGCGGTCCCAAAGGCCCTTCTCGACGATCGTGTATATCATTGCCAGCATCATGGCCAGGTCGGTGCCGGGCTCGGGCTGCAGCACCACGTCGGCAGTGGCGCCCAGGTGGAAGTGCAGCGGGTCGACGCATACGAGCTTTGCGCCCCGGTCGTGCGCGTCGTATATCTTGCGAAGCGAAGGAGCGCACGAGAATGCGGGCTGCTTGCCCCAGAAGATGAGCAGGTCGGCGTTGGCGTAGTCGCAATGCGAAGGCATGCCGCCGTAGGTTATGGCCTCGGCCACGGCGCGCGGCACGAAGCACTCCGACGCGCCCATGCCTACTTCCGTGCCAACACAGTGTGCCAGACGCTGAGTCATGTCGTAGGTGAAGCCCCAACCCGGCGCCTGCCCGCGTATGAAGGCGACTGACGTCGGACCGAACTTCTCCCTCGCGTCCTTTATCTTGGAGGCCAGCTCGCCTAGCGCCTCGTCCCACGAGACGCGCTCCCATTTCCCGGAGCCGCGCTCGCCCGCGCGGCGCACGGGATACAAAAGTCGGCGTGGGTCGTGCGCTATCTGCGGGCCTGCCTGGCCCTTCGAGCATATTGCCCCACCTGTTCTGGGGTCGCCTGGCGCGCCGGTGACGCGCATTACCTGGTTGCCGTCCACTTCCACGTTGATCCGGCAGCAGTTGTGGCATCCGCCGCATACCGACGGGACGGTCTTCGCACGTTCAGATGCCTGGGGTTCGTTGATGCCTGCTCTTGCCATAACGGCACCTTTCGCTCGGCGTGCCCCGGGGCGCTAAGGCCCGCGGAATGCACGCGACCTTGAGACTTCATGACTGGTGACGCGTTCATCGTATCAGGCGCGATACGGGAGGGAAACTTACAATCAGGCGCTTTTGTCAGGCTAGGGACACGCGTGAAGACCGTCCGCCATCGGCGCGGGCTAGCAGTTGCCGACGAACACGTTCGGCAGGTGCCTCCGTGCGACGTCGGCCAGGCTGTAGACGTCTTCGACGGGAGTGGGCCGGCGGTCGGCGAACCTATGGCAGGGGAAGAAGCGCGTGAGGTGGTACACGATTCCCGCATCGAGCGACGCCAGCCACCGGGCGGCAGCGTCGATTTCCGCGGGGTCGTCGTTCATTCCGGGAATCACCAGCGTGGTGACCTCAAGATGGCAGCCCGCCGTGCGTGCGAAGGCCTCGATCGTGCGCATCACGCATTCCAGGCTTCCGCCTGCCATGTCGTAGAACTCCTGCGTGAAGCCCTTCAGGTCGATGTTGGCCGCGTCGATCAGCGGAAGCAGCTCGCCTACGGGCGCAGGGTTCGCCATGCCGTTCGACACCAGCACGTTGACCAGGCCTGCGTCGTGCGACAGCCTCGCGCAGTCGCGCACGTACTCGTACCCCACCAGCGGCTCGTTGTAGGTGAAGGCGATTCCCACGTTGCCCTGCGGCGCGGCGTCCTTCGCCAGGGCCACCAGTTCGTGAGGAGCCACCTCGCGCCAGGCCGCTTCGTCTGAAGACGCGCATGAAATCGACGAATTCTGGCAGAACCCGCAGCTCATGTTGCACCCGTACGAGCCCACGGAAAGCACCTTCGATCCCTCCATGAAACGCGCCAGAGGCTTCTTTTCGATGGGGTCGAGCGCAAGCGAGGTCACGCGGCCGTAGTTGTCGTCCACCACGCGTCCGTCGACGCATCGGCGCG
This sequence comes from uncultured Eggerthellaceae bacterium, assembly GCA_965147515.1. Taxonomy (GTDB): domain Bacteria; phylum Actinomycetota; class Coriobacteriia; order Coriobacteriales; family Eggerthellaceae; genus MGBC163016. The sequence goes on from CBCTKQ010000007.1 coordinate 23,934, forward strand.
CCAGGCACATCCCCAGCTCGCCTTCGGCCAAGCGGCAGAAGTGCGGGCAGACGCCGCACGTCGCCACCGGATCGCCTTTTCCCGCCGCGTCTTCCATGCGCGCGAACCCTCCGCGCCTAGCGCCTGCGCGGCGCGCCGCCGGCGGAATGCCTGACTACCTCGAAGCGCTCCACCTTCGCGTTCTCGCCAGGAGATATCCCGGCCTTGCTCTTGGCTATGGCCAGCTGGTCGGCCACGGTGTCCACGCCTTCCAGGTCGGGGAGCAGCAGTCCGCGCTTGAACCCGTGCCGCACTATGACGCCGTAGCGCTTGGGGTCCAGCTCGACCAGCGAATCGACGGGTTCGGGCTCTCCCAGCACGTCCACGGAGTATTCGAGGAAGTCGAGCTCTTCGGGCGTCACGGCGGGGAAGCGGGGGTCGGCGGTGGAGGCGGAAACGGCATTGGCCACCACCTCTTCGGCTATGCAGCGCTGTTGCGGCTCTATGGTCCCTATGCAGCCGCGAAGCTCGCCCCGCTCGTGAAGGCTCACGAAGACGCCGGCCTTGCGGTGCGTGTATTCGGAAGGGAAGCCGTCGGGAAGGTCTGGTGCGCCCTTGCCTTCGACGTACGATTCGACCGTGGCCCTGGCCAGGTCCACCAGCGGGTCTGACCCGTGCGTTTCCTCTTCGCGGACCGCCTCGGCCTGCGAGCTTTCGGGCGCGTCGTCCACTTCGAAGGCGGCCACGCCGTATCCGACGCCGAACGGTCCCTCGTAGCTGAGCAGCTCCGACGAGAACGCGCTGCCGTCCAAGGCCCCTGCCATAATCTGGAACGAACGCAGCCCGCATTCGGCGGCGTCGTCGCACATGGCGTCGTCCAGCTGGA
>CBCTKQ010000008.1:0-23755 GCA_965147515.1 uncultured Eggerthellaceae bacterium
GAACCAGCCGGTCATGCAGGCGATGTTCAGAAGCCCGGCCACGCCGTTGAACACGTTGTGCCACCCGCCGTTCAGAAGCACGCCCTCGTCGGTGACGAAGCTGGAGTCCCAGGCGACGATCGCGCTCTCGAAGTCGCTCGCCACGGCGATGAGGATGTTGATGGCCACGATCACGAACGGGAACGCCTTGAACCAATGCGAGCGCCCGATCTTGCCCCAGCTGTACTTCAGGGCCATGAAGCCGATGCATCCGGCCGTTGCCGCGTACACCTTCGCGTAATGGAACCAGCCGCCCATCGTCTGGTACGTGGGGTTGTTGAGGGCCCATTCGGCCCCCATCGCCGCGCCCACTTCGACGGCGATGCAGTACGCGGTCATCGCGGCGCACACCCCGATGAACATGAAGATCCCGCCGGCCTTGGTGCGGCGGGCGAACTCGTTCAGCAGGATCAGCGCCGCAAGCACCATGAACAGTCCGATCCACTGATATAGGGCGTTAGGCCCGTAAACGTCGAAAAGCATCTTTTCCTCCTTTGCTCGCTTTACGACCTGTCCATATGGAGCGTCTGCGCAATCACGTCGGCGATGACGGAGTCGTCGGCCTCGGGGTGCTTGCGCAGATACCCGATCACACCCATGATGAGAATGTAGAACGTCTCATACAGGTGATCGATCCGAACCTCGTGGAGCGCTTCGTAGTCGCGCACCGTGGTGTCAAGGATGTACTTCGTTGCATGGTCGGCCACGCGGTTCTCGAACATGAGGTACAGCTCGGCGTTCTCCTGCGAGGCCAGCGCTATGTGGAAGGGGTCGTTCTCGAAGAGGCACACCCGCAGCAGCTTCACGACGGACGAAAGCGCATGCTCGATGTCGCCTTCGCGGCGCCCCTCGTTCCAATGCCGCAGTGCCTCGAGGAATTCGTCCGTGTAGGCGTCCATGACCGCCGACGTCAAGGCGTCCTTGTCGGGGAAGTAGTGGTAGAAGAGCGTCCGGCTGACGCCGACGCGCTGCGCAACGTCCTTGATGCTGGTGCGGGCAAGGCCGCGCTCGCGGTAAAGCTCGCAGGCTGTATCGATTATCTGGGCGCGCCTTTCATCGTAGTCAAGCTTGCGCGGGGCGCCTTCTTGGCCCGTCTTCGCTATGTTCGAATGGCTTGCGTTCATGGTTCCCCTGCGCGTCTTGCTGCTTGACGTTTCGAAAGATACTTCCATTGTTGACGCAGGGTCAATTAACACAATTGACAAACCGTCAATATTGTCGGGAGGGCACGGAAGCGTTACCTCCGCGTTAAGCCGTTTCCGTTTCGCGGGTATCCTTTTGAGGCGTGACGGAAGACGTTCTCTTTTGACAGCTGCCTTTGTCGCGCCACAGGCAGCTGTCCAGAGGCTATCTGGCCGCGCCCTTCGCTATTTTCCCCATCAGCCATAGGATTATAAGCGTGGCCACTATGGCCACCCCGAAGGGAAGCAGCCCGGCAAGCCACTCCTGGCCTGACGGCACATACCCGGTCCCCAGGGCGAAGGTGGAGTTCCAGTCGAGATAGCGTCCCGTCGAGATGGGGTATGGGCCGGTCACCGCGTCGGTTCCCGAAAGCGTCAGGTACAGCGAAGGCGCGTTGTATGCCGGGTACAGCAGCATCAGGCGGTGGGCGAAGATGCCCACGATGGCCAGGATCGCCGCAGCGATGCCCCATTTCGCGTCGCCTTTGCGGCCGGCCGTGAACAGTATGACCATGGCTGCCGCAGGCAGCGCCAGCTCGCACAGGTACAAGGGCCACATGTTCCCAAGCACGGCAAGCACGCCGCCGGACGCAGGCGTTCCTTCCGTGGCCACCAGCGCCAGGTCGCAAAGCGCTAGCGCCAGGTGCACCGCTATGGCTATGGCGCACAGGCGCGCGAGCCATGCAATGGCGCTTGCCGGGCGCTTCTGCGCGCACGCGACCAGCAGCATCAGCGCGGCGCCGCTTACGAACGCCACCACCAGGAAGTCCACCGGCATGATGGGGGTGGCCCACCAGCTGTGGGCCGTCTGCGTGGAGAACAGCAGGCCTTCCACGACCTGCAGCGCTATGGCGGCGACGCCGGCGATGGCGGCCCACGCCTTCACGTGCGGCGAGTCGCGGGCGATCATGACCAGCTGGACGATGGACGTCACGATGAACACGGTCAGCGCAATCATGTCCCACGCCAACGGAGAGCGCAGGTTCAGTCCCACTATCATGGCCATTATGTTGCGGATGGCGCCCAGGTCGGCCAGGATGGCCACCCCCGCCGCCCCAACGCACGCAAGCCCGCACGCGGCCGCGATGCGGGCCACGGGCTTCAGTTCTTCGCCGTCGAACAGGTAGGCCGCGCTTGCCACCAGCTGCGATCCGGCGCCGAATCCCACCATGAACGCGAACAGGGCGATCATCAGGCCCCAGAGGAATATGTTGGTCATGGACGAGCCGGCCAGAAGGCCTCCGGCAAGCTGCATGACCCATCCAACCAGGCCGAGCACCAGGGCGGCTATGCCAACCCCGGCCAGGATGCGAGTCGACTTCTCCATGGCTATTCCCCCTTCTCTTCGGCCGAATCGCCCAGCGGGTTCACCTGCGACACCTTGCGGGACGCCAGGTAGTGCACGTTGGGCTCGGTGCGGTACTCGTCGCCCAGGGTGAATGTCTCCTTGCCGTCCAGGTACTTGCTTATCTTGGAGTCGGGATCGTCCATGTCGCCGAAGATGCGCGCGTTGCCGGGGCATGCGCTGCAGCAGACGGGCTCGATTCCCTGCGACGTGTACTGCACGCAGAACGTGCACTTCTCCATTACTCCCTCTGGGCGCCTGGGCGTGTATACCAAGTGCCCGTCCTGGCGGCATTCCTCGGGGTAGCCGTACTCGTACACGCTGCCGTCGGTGCCTGCCATCTCGGCCGGCTTTCCCCAGTTGAACTGGCGCACTCCGTAGGGGCACGCGCTGGCGCACATGCGGCAGCCTATGCAGCGGTCGTAGTCGATCAGAACGGTGCCCGTCTCGTGGTCGGTGTACGTGGCCTGGGTGGGGCATGCGGTCTCGCACGGTGCGTTGCTGCAGTGCTGGCAGCTTATGGGCACGAACTCCATGCGCAGCTGGTCGTTCACGGGGACGGCCACGTCGTATTCGGGCGTCCCGCTGGTGAACACGCGGTTCCACCACGTTCCCTGGGGCTGCGCGTTGAAGTCCTTGCACACGACGGCGCACGTGCGGCACCCGATGCACCGGCTGAGATCTATCGCCATTGCGTACCTCATGGTCTAGGCCTCCGTTCCGTACTCGACGGGGTTGGCTGCAGGCACCCCGTTTGCCGTGCTCTTGCCCGTGTCTTGTACCACTTCGGGCTTTCCGCCGTTGCATAGGCGCACGTTGCAGGCCGTCTCGTTCCAGGCCATGTTCGGCGACCACACGCTTACCATGTAGTACACCTCGTTGGTCGGGTTGATCCAGGGCCAGATCAGCGAGTTGTAGCTGGTTCCGTTGTCGTAGTGCGACCACCATCCCTGGTCGAATATGCACTGGGTGGGATACACGCCCGGGTCTTCCACCAGCTGCCCCTGTACGGTGCCCCGGCTGTTGTACACCTCGACCCAGTCGCCGTTCGCAAGCCCGCGCTCGGCGGCGGTCTGGGGGTTCAGCCACACCTTCGGAGTGTTGTCCTGCAGCTCCAGCATGAACGGGTTGTTCACGTAGGTGGCATGCACTCGGAAGGCGCTGTTGCGGGTGGTGTAGCCCAGCGGGTACAGCTCGCGAGCCGCCGGGTCGTCCTTGTACTCGGTGTCTTCGAACGGCGGCTTGTAGCAGGGAAGCTGCTCGTCCAGGTCTAGGAAGACGTCTTCGTCGCGGTAGAACTCGATGCGGCCCGACCTCACGAACTTCGACGTGGCGTCCAGCGGGTTCGGGCGCGACACGGTGGGGAAGGGGATGCGGTTGTTCACCTGCTCCCAGAACGGGATCTTCTTCTCGCCGGGGTTGGCGTGGGCCAGCTTGCCCGGCCCCTCGCGCAGCTCTTCAGGCGTCAGGTGTTCGATGGTGGGGCCGCCCTTCTCCAGCAGCAGCGCCAGCACCTCGTCGGAACGCTTCTCGGAGTCCTCGGGGGCGAAGCGCGGCCACAGGTCGGCCTTGGAGGGGTCTATCCTGTTGGCCAGTTCGGTAAGCACCCAGATCTCTTCGCGGGCCTCGCCTGGCGGGTCCACTATGCGTTGCTGCAGCTGCACGTACGGGTGCAGCGGGGTCGTGGTCAGCTCGGTCTTCTCGTACCAGCTGGCGCAGGGGAAGGCAACGGTCGACTCGGCCACCGTCAACGTCTTCTGGAAGTCCATGCTCACCAGGCATTCCAGATCGCCGGTCTCCAGCGCGTTGCGCAGCCATCCGGCCACGTTGTGCTGCTCCAGCGGGTTGCCCCAGCCAACCACCATGGCCTTGAAGCCGTCCTTTGGGTACTTGGCCGTCATCTGCGGGGTGGGCCCGTTCACCCAGTAGTGGAACGGGCACGAGTTCTTCACGGCGCCGGGAGGCGACATCCAGCTTCCCGTGTTGAAGCGCGTCTTGTACTGCCCCACATAGGTGGATATCCCGCCGCCCAACTGGCCGACGTTGCCTGTGAGGCATGCCACCAGCGCGCATGCGCGGCCTTTCAGGTCGCCGTGGTACCACTGCTGGGTGCCGCCGCCGAAGATGATGTGCATGGGCTTGACGGTGGCGGCTTCGCGGGCTATGCGCTCGATGTCGCCGGCGTCTATGCCGCAGATCTCCGACGCCGCCATGGGGGTGTATTCCTCCAGGCGCTCGGTCAGAAGTTGGAAGCCGGTCTTCGCCTTGGCCACCGTTCCGTCCTTCAGCGGGACGTCGTAGGACCCCAGAAGCGCGTAGGAGTTGTCGGGCAGTTCAATCGGGGTGGTGGCAGCGAACGTCCCTGCCGCCTCGTCGTAGGCCACGAAGCTGGACCGGTAGTCGGGGATTCCCGGCACTGCCGCAAGGCCGGCCACCTCGTCGGCCAGTATGCGCTTGCCGGTCGCGGTGTTTATCAGCAGGGGAGAGTCGGTGTAGGTCTGCATGAAGTGCTTGTCGTACAGGTCCTCGTCGATGATGACCTTCGCCATGGCCAGCGCGAAGGCGCCGTCTGAGTCGGGGGCGATGCGCACCCACTCGTCGGCCTTCTCGGCCGACGCCGAGTAGTTGGGGTCGAAGTATATGACCTTGCCTCCGGCTTCCTGGGAATAGGTGAGGAAGTGCGCGTCGGGGATGCGGGTGACCATTATGTTCGACCCGAACACCAGCGTCAGCTTCGAGTCCTCCCAGCAGTAGGATTCCAGCTCCTCGCTCTGGCAGCCGAAGGTCTCGGGCCAGAACATTGGCAGGTCGCCGTTCAGCTCGTAGCCGCCGATGATGGACCATCCGAACGTGTTGGCTATGCGCACCAGCGCGCCCTTCTGGATGTGCCCGGTGCCCTGCACCTGGTAGATCACCCCGATGGAGTCGGGGCCGTACTTCTCGGCGATCTCGCGCAGCTTGGCCGCCGCCGCTTCGAGCGCGGTGTCCCAGTCGGTTTCCACCTGGTTGCCGTCGTCGTCGCGCACCAGCGGCTTGGTCAGGCGGTCGGGCCCGTGAAGCATGGTGTTGATGGAAAGCCCCTTCAGGCACCCGCGCGGGTTGTAATGCTCGTACGGGTAGTCGGACGCCTGGCGGATCATGCGCACCTTGCCGTCCTTTATGGACGCCTCCATGCCGCATGCGCCCGTGCAGTTAGGCGAGCACGTGGTGCGCACCCATATGCCGTCCTCCGTGCCCTCGGCCTTTTCGGCCAACGCCTGCGCGGCGTCCGGGAAGGCCGTCAGGCCGGCCCCTATGGCGGCCGTTCCGGCCACAGCTGCGGTGCCTGCCACGAATGCCCTGCGGCTGATGTCCGGGCCGTGTGCGCCTTGCGCTGCCTCCATGGCAGGCGTTTCGGGCAAGCATTCCCTTGTGGCTTTTTCGAAGTCCTTCATACACCCTCCTCTTCCAAGCCCTGAATCCGATGCATCGCATGACGAAAGGACGCGGCTCGTTTCCCGCATCATATACAAGAGGGTGGGCGCGGCGGCTCATGCCACCGCAAGGTTACCGGGGCTTTCTAATACAGTTACCGGGTTGAAAGAAGGCGTGACAGGCACGTGCCATGTGCCAAAAGCGAACGTCCTCCGTCACGTGCTACCAGCTGAGCAGCTCGTATCCGTCGTCGGTGACGACCACTTGAACTTCCCACTGCGCGGTGGGAAGCCCGTCCTTGGTGCGCACGGTCCATCCGTTGGGGTCGGACATGTCGATCCGCGCCTTGCCCATGTTGATCATGGGCTCGATGGTGAAGCAAAGCCCGGGCACCAACAGCATCCCGGTGCCAGGGCGCGTGACGAAGCTGACGAACGGCTCCTCGTGGAACTCGAGGCCTATGCCATGGCCGCCGAACTCGCGCACGACGGTGTAGCCGTGCTCCTTCGCATAGGCGTTGACGGCCGCGCCTATGTCGCCCATGTGGCCCCAAGGCTTCAGGGCGTCAAGCCCCACCTGCACGGCCTCCTTGGTCACGCGTACCAGGTCTGCCTTCTCGGGCGACACGTCGCCGATGCAGAACATGCGCGACGAGTCCGAGAAGTAGCCGTCCTTTATGGTGGAGCAGTCGATGTTGACGATGTCCCCGTCCTTCAGCACCTCGTCCTCGGACGGGATGCCGTGGCAGACCACCTCGTCGACCGAGGTGCACACGCTCTTCGGGTAGCCCTCGAAGTCGAGCGGGGCGGGGATCGCGCCGTGTTCGACGGTGTAGTCGTACACCCACCTGTCGATCTGCTCGGTGCTGACGCCCGCGCCTATGCGCTCGGCGACGAAGTCCAGCACGCCCACGTTCACCTCGGCGCTGCGCTTGATGCCTTCGATGTCCTCGGGAGTCTTCAGGAGCGCCCGCGGCGGGACGTTCTCCCCCTGCTCGGCCAGCCGTTGAAGGCGTTCGTCGAACTCCATGTGGCACTTCTTGTACTTCGTGCCGCTTCCGCACCAGCAGGCGTCGTTGCGTCCCAGTTCTATGTCTCCGTCGTACATGGCTTCCCTTGCTTTCCTTGCAATGCCTTCGAGGCCGCGGCGCAGGGCCGGCGGCGTTCAGCGGGCGCGGTTGCGCCTAGCTGTAGTTGGTGTTGATGAAGAGCGGGGCGTTCGATACGGCGCCCCTGTACGATATCTCGCCGATGATGACCACGTGCTGGCCGTTGTGGTAGCTGCCTGCGCTCGCGCCCAGCTCGAAGTAGTCGGTCACGTACGTCCTGCCGTCCAGCACCACCCTGTAACGCGCATCGGTCTTCAGCAGTATGGCGCCGGAGTTGTCGAAGTGTATGGTGCCGGGGACCTCGACCAAGTCGCCGGTGAAGCACACCAGCCCCATGGTGGCGCCGTCGCCGCTGCTTCCCGAGTTGCCGGAATTCGTGCCGCCCGAGGAGTTGTTGGACGGCGGGACGGGCTCGGGGGTGACGGTTTCGGCGGGAGGGTTGTCGCCGGACGCGGGGGGCTCTTCGGCCGCAGGCACCTCGACGTCGCCGGAAAGGGAAGTGATCTTGACGTTCCATCCGTCCGTGTCGCTCCAGGTGATGTCGGCGTTCGCCGTGCACGTCTTGGTGGAGTCGCCCTCGGTCTTCGTCGTGGTGAACACGGCGGTTCCGCCCTTCGCGGTCAGGTTGGACGTGGCGGTGGTCTGGCCGCCCACGTACATTTCGGCCACCTTGGCGTCGTACGTCTTCAGTATGTTCAGGAAGTTCTCGGTGATGGCGTCGATGTCGGCCGGGCCTTCGGGTTTTGCCGAGACGGAGCCCTGGCGGACGCTTCCGGCCTTCCATTCCTTGGCCTGCTTGTCGTAGTCCATGCGCATGGTCAGCGGCTGCGTGACAGAAAGCGAGTCGTTCTCGTAGGAGGCTTCCGCCGTGGCCTCGCAATAGGCCTCGGTGGTTCCGTTCGACTTGCTGTACTGCACCTCGCCAGCCTTGTAGCCCGTTATTTCCCCGAGGTCGAGGCCGCTGTCGTCGACGTAGGCGAAGGTGGAGAGGTCGGGCTCGGGGATCGTGGCGTCGTCGAAGGCCTCCTCGACGGCCGCAGTCGACGGCCGGTCGACCTGCAGCTGTTCCTCGAAGAGCCCGAACGGCTTGAATATCACCAGCACGAGGGTTGCCGCGAGCAGCAGGATGGCTACGATGGCCGCGATGACCCCTACGCGCAGAAGGTTGCTATGGCCGCCTTGCTGGCGCTGCGTCGGCGTGCGTGAGCCTGTCACCTGCCCGACGGGCTGCGCGGGCATCATGGGAAGCTGGGCCGTGGGCTGCACCACCTGATAGGGCTGCTGGGGAACCTGCACCGGTGGAATCTGGCCCGAGTTGTACGGTTGCGTGACTGTAGGAATCTGCCCCGACTGGGAAGGACCCGGTACGGGACCGATTTGCCCTGATTGGGAAGGGGAGGGCATCGGGATGCGCCCCGACTGGGAAGGGTTTCGAGCCCCAGAGGGGCCTCCTTGCCTATAAGGGGCAGCCGGCTGTCCCTGACGAGGTGGCTGTTGGTTCGGAGCCGATGTGTTTTGCGGACCGTAAGGCATGGTTTCTGGTGTTTGAAGTCAGCAGAAAGAGGGGAGAGCTACCTCCCTCGTTCCCAGCACAACCGCTCCGTTCTCTTGCGTGTTACTATTACTTTTCTGTTGCATTGACAATTCGCAGCAAGACATGCAGTTCTCCAAATTATAGTATGAAACACACAAAAAAGACACCATGAAGGGCTCAAAAGGAAAGTTGAACCGCCGCATAAGCGACATAAACGACAGGCCTGAGAACGAAGCCAACGGAAACAAGAACAACCCGCGACGCCGCCTAGGGGGTGCGCATGCCGACCCTGGCAGGGGGTCTGGGCGCGCCGAAAGGCATGCGGTTCCGGCAAGATATGCGCGGCGCTCTGCCGACGACGCGGGCCAAAGGCCCGAGCCGCGACCCCACAAGCAGAACTTCATCGCCCGCGTGGTGAACCAATGGTTCGACCGCGTCGTGGGTGCCATGAAGGGCGAAGGGCTGTCCGAGGCCGAGGCCATCTACGCGCCTCACCGCACCACGCGCGACTTCGTGTGGAACTCCATCGGAAGCGGTGCCTGGGCCATGGTGTTCCCCGTGGTCACCATGGTGTCCACGCAGCTGGTCGGAGTCGAGCAGGCTGGCATGATATCCATGGCGTTCGTGGTGGGGCTGCTCCTGATGTTCGTGGGCAACTTCGGCGTGCGCACCTACCAGGTCTCCGACACGAAGATGGAGCACTCGTTCAAGGACTACCAGGCCAACCGGTGGGTCACCTGCATCCTGATGCTGCTGGTGGGATGGGTGTATTGCTCGATCCGGGGCTACAGCGACGAGATGTTCAACATCTCCATGGCGGTGATCCTCTACAAGTTCATAGACGCCTTGGCCGACGTGTACGAAGGGCGCCTGCAGCAGGTGGACAAGCTGTACCTGGCGGGCATCTCGCAGACGCTGCGCTCGGTCGCCGCGCTCGTCGTGTTCTCCGTCGCGCTGCTCATAAGCCACAACGCGGTCGTGGCCTGCTACGCCATGGCCATAGTGGCCGCGGCGACGTTCGTCGTGTTCACCTGGCCGCTCACGCTCATGGAGGCCCCGCCCTCCATCCCGTTCTCGTTCCCCAGCTTCCTCGAGCTGTTCAAGGTGTGCGCGCCGCTGTTCCTGGCGTTGTTCCTGTTCAACGTCATCGAGAACATGCCGAAGTTCGTCATGGAAGGCGCGCTTCCCTACGACAACCAGCTCTACTACAACGCTATCTACTTCCCCGCGCAGATGATCCTCATCGCGTCGCAGCTGGTGTACAAGCCGCTCCTGCTGCGCATGGCCGGCGTTTGGCAGGACGCGTCGAAGCGCATGAAGTTCAACATGCTGCTGGTGGGCATCTTCGCGGTGATAGCGGTGATCACGGCCATCGCCTGCGGAATCATGGCATGGATCGGCATCCCGGTGATGAGCTTCCTGTACGGCATCGACTTCAGGCAGTTCAGGGGCCTGCTGTTCCTCATGCTGATAACCGGCGGCATCACGGCGGCCATCGACTTCATCTACCAGGTGATCACCATAATGCGGCGCCAGAAGGACGTGACGGTGCTGTACCTGGTCACGTTCGGGTTCTCGCTGTTCATTCCCTACCTGCTGGTGCATTACGCCGAGCTGGAAGGCGCCGTGCTCAGCTACGTCATCATCGAGAGCATCCTGTTCGTGCTGCTGGTGTGGGAGTACTTCCGCATCAGGCGCGACCTGGCGCGCGGCGTCGGGCGCTATGCGCAGGAACAGGGCGCGGGCTTGGCCGAGAACGGCGGCGCGCATGGGCATGCGCCCGCGGGCGAGCATCGCCCGACGTACCGCGACGGCGCCCACGACGGCGAAGGGCAGGCGCCCGACCGTCCCACCTTCCTCGAGCTGATGGACCCGGCGAACGCCGGCATCGACGACGACGAGATACTCGAGGAAGTGGAGGAGCCGCCGGCACGGCCGCTTCCCAGCGAGATTCGCGCCGAGCGCGAGCGTCGCGCCGAGATAATGCGCCGGCGTACGGGCAAGGACCGCTAGCGGCATGTCGGCAAGCGTTCTCGAGGTGGGGATCTCCGGCGGCGACGGCTGCGAAGAAGGGCGTTTCCGCAAGCGTTTCATGGTCTTCGGCATAGCCGGGATCCTCCTGGGCACGGCGACGGCCCTTGTCGTCGTGTACATGCTCGCGGTCACGGGCTTCCATTTCTACAACGGGGCCGTCTTCGACCAGCCGGCGAGCGTGCTGGCGATCTACGTGGTGAACGTCGTGCTCATCGGCGTCGTGTCGGTGATGGCGATCGCCGTGGGCGTGCGCCTGGTGATGGGGAAGGTGCGAGGCGCGCACCTGACGTCCGAGATCGTGAGCCTGCTGCTCTGCGGCTGTGCGCTTTGCAGCCTGATGCTCGACGGCGTCAGCCTGACCTTCTTCGCCACGCTGGCCATAGCCGGCATCAATGCGGTGATGTTCGACCTGGCCGACCCTGCGCTTGCAGACGAGCGCAGGCTTCAGCGCAAGCTGCGCGACATGGAGGTCCGCGACGAGGCCCGCGAGGGAACGCTTGGCATGGACAGGTCGGGCAAGGGGCTCGTCGCCGTCAACTTCTTCAACCTGTTCTGGATATTCACGGTGGGCATGGTGGTGGGCGACGCGGTCGAGACGGTTTACCACTACATGATCGAGGTTCCGGGCGAGTTCCAGATCCGCGCCGGGATGCTGTGGGGGCCGTTCTCGCCCATCTACGGCTTCGGCGCCGTGCTTCTGACGCTGGTGCTGAACCGGTTCTACCGGGCCAACGTGCTGGTGGTGTTCCTCGTGAGCGCCCTGCTAGGCGGGGCCTTCGAGTATGCGGTCAGCTGGTTTCTGGAGTTCGCCTTCGGGTCGGTGGCCTGGGACTACACGGGCCGGTTCCTCAACATCAACGGCCGCACCGACTTCATGTTCATGTGCATGTGGGGATTCCTCGGCGCGATGTGGATAAAGGTGCTGCTTCCTTGGGTGGCCAAGGTCATCAACATGATCCCGTGGAAGTGGCGCTACACGATCACCACCGCGTGCGCCGCGTTCGTCATCTTCGACGGCGTGATGACGTTGATGGCCCTTGACTGCTGGTATTTGCGCCTCGCAGGAAGCGACACCGGCGAAGTGGCCGTCATGCAGTTCTTCTCGGACCACTTCGACAACGCGTACATGGAGTCGCGCTTCCAGAGCATGTCCATCCATCCCGAACTGACTTCGCGCGTGAACTAGCCCGCGACGGGGGGCGTTGCTAGCAGGTTAGCAGGCAGGTGGCGTAGGCGGTGATGCCTTCTCCGCGGCCTTCGAAGCCCAAATGCTCGGTGGTGGTGGCCTTCACGCCCACGTTTTCGACCTCTATTCCAAGGGCCTTGGCCAGGTTCGCGCGCATCTGGTCGCGGTGGGGCGAAAGCTTGGGGGCCTGCGCGGCCACCACCGAGTCGACGTCCTCGATGCAAAAGCCTGCGTCGCGCACGGCCTGGGCTGCCGCTTCGAGCAGCACCAGCGAGTCTGCGTCCTTGAACGCCGGGTCGGTGTCGGGGAACAGCTTTCCGATGTCGCCTATGCGGGCCGCGCCAAGTATCGCATCGGCCACGGCATGGGCCAGCACGTCGGCGTCGGAATGCCCCGCAAGACCCCGGTCGTAAGGGACGTGCACGCCGCCGATCATCAGAGGGCGCCCGTCTTCGGGAGCCGCGAACGCATGCACGTCCATGCCTATCCCGCAGCGCATAGTGGATGCCTTTCGGTCCGTTGCCATGGCGCGCCTTTCTAGGCCAGGTCGTCTTCGAACATCTGCCGAACCGCCGAGGCCAGCAGCGTGTAGTCTTCGGGGACGGTGAGCTTTATGTTGTCGCGCTTGCCTTCCACCACCAGCACGCGGCCGCCAAGGCGCTCGATCAGCGACGAGTCGTCGGTGCCCACGAAGCCGTCGGCCATGGCTGAAGCCTGCGCCCTGCGATAGATTCCCAGGCGGAACACCTGCGGCGTCTGTGCGTTCCAGAACACGCGGCGGTCGGGCGTTCCGGCTATGGCGCCGTCTTCCACCACCTTCAGCGTGTCGATGGCGGGGTGAGCCACCACCGCGCCGTCGGCGTCGATGTTCCCCTTCACGGTGTTGATGGTGTGCAGGATCAGCTCGGGGGTCACCAGAGGACGCGCGCCGTCGTGTATAACGACGAACTCGAAGTCGTCGGGCACGGCCTCTAGCCCCAGGTAGGCTGATTCCTGGCGAATGGACCCGGAAGCAGCCAGCACCACCGGCGTGGCGAACGGGAAGGGGTCTATGGCGCGCTTCAGGTATTCCTCCTGCCTGTCTTCGGGGCAGACTATGACGATCAACCCGATGTCGCCGACGGCGTCGAACGCCTCGGCCGACCAGGTGAGGATGGGTTTTCCGGCTATCTCGACCAGCTGCTTGCCGCCCTCGCGCCCGAAGCGTTCGCCGGTGCCTCCTGCGAGTATGATGGCCGCGGTCTTCGGGTCCTTGTCGACGCATCCGACCAGCTGCAGCGACGGCTTCGAGTTGGCGTCGTCGTTGAGTATCTGCGAGATAAGCTCGGGAACTCTCAGCGTTTCGGGTGTGAAAACCGGGTCGATAGTCTTTGCCATGAGGTTGCCTTCGCTCGCGTGCTCTATCATGTGACTCCTAAGTATACGACGGAACAGGACGGTGTGAACTTGGAGCTTCTGGCGCCGGCGGGCGGGTTCGAGCAGTTGCATGCGGCGCTTTCGTTCGGCGCCGATGCGGTGTACCTTGCGGCCGAAAGGTTCGGCATGCGCGCGCGTGCCGCGAACTTCGCGATGCCCCAGCTTCCCGACGCCGTCGAAGCCGCCCATTCCTACGGCGCGAAGGCCTACGTCACCTGCAACGTGATGATGTCCCAGGACGACCTGGCCCAGCTGCCCGCCTACCTGGAGGCCGTGGACGCGTCGGGAGCCGATGCGCTCATAGTGGGCGACCTGGGCGCCTTCGCCCTGGCCCGAAGGCATGCGCCGCACTGTGCGCTGCACGTGAGCACGCAGGCGTCGGTGGCTAATTCCGAGGCGGCGAAGATGTGGCATTCGCTTGGGGCGTCGCGCATCGTGTGCGCCCGGGAGATGACGTTGGAGGACATCGCGCACATGCGCGAGGAAATTCCCGACGGACTGCAGATCGAGGCCTTCGTGCACGGGGCGCAGTGCATGGCCGTGTCGGGCCGCTGCCTGATCAGCTCGTACCTCACGGGGCGTTCGGGCAACAAGGGCGAGTGCACGCAGCCGTGCAGGTGGAACTACTCGCTCGAGGAGGAGAAGCGCCCGGGCGAGCATTTCCCGGTCGACGAGGACGCGCGGTCCACGTTCATCATGAACGCCAAGGACCTGTGCATGGTGGAGCACCTGGACGCGCTGCGCGAGGCCGGGGTCGATTCCGTGAAGATCGAGGGGCGGAACAAGAAGGCGTTCTACGTGGCGACGGTGGTAGGGGCCTACCGACGCGCGCTGGACGGCGAACCTGCGTCCGCCGTCAGGGCCGAGCTGGACGCCGTGTCACACCGCCCCTACAGCGAAGGGTTCTACTTCGGCGACCCCAGGCAGGCCTGCGACTACGACGGCTACGAGCAAGAGACCATGCACGTGGCCGACGTCGTGGAGTGCGTCGAGGGAGACGGCGCGGGCCTTTTCCGATTGGTGGCGAAATGCCGCAACCGGTTCGAGGAGGGCGAGGCCTTGGAGATGCTTTCGCCGCATGCCGCGGTACGCGGGCTTGAAGTGCGCAACCTGAAGTGGCTGCCCGAGGACTCGGAAGGCGCAGAGCCCGTCGCGGTGGCGAACCGGGCGTGCGACCTATATATGCTGGACTCGCCGTTCGAGGTGCAGCCCGGGTCGTTTCTGCGCGTGCGCAGGCACAGGCGCAGCGCCCGCCACGCGTGAATAACATACTCGTATGCCGTGGCCTGCGGGGGTGGATGCGAGGTAAGCCAAAGGAGCCGAGAAATCCACTCGGCGAAGCCGAGTTAGTTCGAGGCGACGACGCGTCGAGCGCAACCCCTGCAGGCCACGGAACGAAAGCATGTCAAAAGCATCAACCTGCTATTCGGGGAATGCGAAGCTGTCCAGGTTGCCCAGCACTTCGTTGGAGTTGACGGACACCCATGTGTTTCCCTGCAGCTGGAACTGCAGCTGAACGTTCTCGCTGACGGTCTCGGTCTGTTCGAACGCCTGCATGGTTATCGACCCAACCTGCGCATCCTTTTCCTCGGCGGACATGGACTCGGTGTCGGGGTTCGCCATGAACGCCGACACGGCCTCGTTCAGCTTGTTGTAGAAGTCTGTCCTGCTCTTCGACACGATGGTCATCGACACGGTGGCCGCCTTTTCGTCCACGGTAATGTCGTCGATGCTGTAGTCGAATCCGTTCAGCACGGCGCTGGCGTAGTCCTGCCCCGATATGCCAAGGTCTCCCAGGCCGTCCTGCTCGGCCTTCGACGCGATGTTGGAAAGCACCGCGTCGTCCAGCGCCTTGTACGCGCCGAACTTCTCTTCCACCGTCTTGCGGATGACGTCTTCGCTGCTGGGTTGGCATCCGCAGACGACGCACAGGGTGAACGCGAGCAGCGCCGCGGCGGCTATGGTTGCTGTTGCCTTGATGGCTTTCATGGGCTGCTCCGTTACCTCGTGGGCTGCATGCGGTGCTTTCAGGCCGGCTCTATACGAGCTTGCCCTTGCAATGGTCGATGACGTGCTGTATGGCCTGGGCCGTGTTTCCCTGGTAGTCGCGCTTGCGGCTTACCAGCTCGCCGTCCTTCAGCTCGTCGTAGGCGACGTTGATCTTCCCGTATCGCGTCACCCTGCTGGGATAGTCCAGCGTCATGCACTCCTCTTCCGTCTTTATGGGATAGAGCGCGCGAAGCAGCTTCGGGTTGAACATGACGCGCACGTTGTTCCTGTCGTCGAGGAACGCCACGACCTGCTTCGTGACGCCTATCTGGTTGGCGGCCAGGCAGGCCACTTCGTCCAGCGATTCCAGCGTGTCTGCCAGGTCTTCGGCCAGTTGGGCGTCTTCGGCCGTGGCGGGCTCGCACGGGGTGGACAGAATCTCCTCGTCGCGCACAAGGTCCTTTACCATTTGCTGCTCCTGTTTCCCTGTAACTTCCTTGGATGCAATGATAGCCTATGCATCCGGCGCGAGGGGCGCTGCGCTTCCTACGAAGCGGCGACCAGGTTCAGCAGCGCGTCGAGCGACTGCTCGCCCGACTGTTCCTTCACCAGCCTGCCGTCGCGAAACATCGCGAACGTGGGGAAGCCGTTCGGTGCGTACTTGTTCGCCAGGTCGGGCGACGCGTCCACGTCCACGCGATACACGGTCGCCTGCCCCGCAACCATGGTCGCCAGCTCGTCCACCACGGGCGCCATGCGTTGGCAGTGGGGGCACCATGTCGCGAACAGCTCGACCATCACCAGGCCCTTCGCCTGCAACACCTTCTCGTCGAAATTCGACTCGTTGAGAACCTCTATCATGATCGCTCCTTTGCGCTTACGTTCGGCGCTGCGGCGGACGGCCTGGGCCTTTCGCTCCTTGCGGAAGGCCGGCTTGCGGGCGTGCGCCCGTTCGGTGCCGACGCCGCTTGGCGCCTTCTGCGAATACGGCACAACTGTACGGCGAGGACGCGCTGCGGCCTTCTGTATAATCGGTTTTGTTGACAGGCAATCCGTCTTGTTATTCAGCCGTTTGTTTGGAAGCGATGTGAAGCCATGGATGATGTGAACGCGAGCATGTCCGTCAGAGATGCCGTCGGCCGAGTGCGGGACGACAAGGCGGCACGCAAAGTGTCGCGGGCTGGACGCGGCGGAATTTCCGCAGCCGTGGCCTTCGCGCTGGCTTCTGCGCTTTTCGCATGCGCGTTCCTGCTTCCCGGCTGTTCCTCCGACAATGGCGCCGGGGAAGAGGATGGCTTTTCTCCCGTTCGCATAGGCACCATGCCGACCGAGGACTTCCTTCCGATGTGGGCCGCCGAGAAGGACGGCCTGTTCGCCGACGCCGGCGTCGAAGTCGAGCTGCTGACGT
Organism: uncultured Eggerthellaceae bacterium; assembly: GCA_965147515.1. GTDB lineage: Bacteria > Actinomycetota > Coriobacteriia > Coriobacteriales > Eggerthellaceae > MGBC163016. The sequence continues at coordinate 16,655 of CBCTKQ010000008.1, forward strand.
TCGACTCGGCCCAGGCGCTTTCCGCCGCCATAGCATCCGGCGACGTGGACATGGCGATGACCGACATCATGAGGGCCGCGAAGCTGGCCGAGAGCGGCACCTCGGTCGACCTGGAATGGGTCACGTTGGGCGAGACGGCCGACCAGGGCGTATTCGGCATTCTCGCGCCGGTTGACGCCCCTTACGACAACCTGCAGGAAATGGAGGCATGGTTCGACTCGCTTGCCACGGCCGACGTCCGCGGAGTGGGAGTCGGTGCCAACACCGTGCCGGAATACGTGTTCGACATGCTCTGCGACGAGGCAGGCGTGACGCTTCCTTCCGAAGAGGTGGCCAGCCTTCCCGAACGCTACGGGCTCGTGGCTTCGGGGCAGCTGCCGGGAGCGGCCCTGCCGGCGTCCCTTCTGCGCCTCGGCGAGGCCCAAGGGATGAAGGTGATCGCCGACGATTCCACCGGCGTGAACCTGTCGCAGTCGGTCATGGCGGCCCGCGCCGGCTGGGCAGCGGACAACGCCGAGGTCTTGTCGAAAGTCGCCCAGGCGTGGGACGCTGCCGCCGAGGCCATCAACGCGAACCCCGCCGCCTACGCGCCGCTTCTGGCCGAGAAGGCGAACCTGAACGAGGCCATCGCTTCGGACTATCCCGTGAGCACCTATCCCGCCGCCTTGCGCGACGGCCAGCCCGCCCATCCGAAGGACTCGATGGTTCAGCCGGTGCTGACGTGGATGGACGAGAGCGGCTACGGCGGCAACGTGTCCTACGACGAAGCAACGGGGGCGCTGACCCGCTAGCCCATGAACAAGGCCGTGGGATACATCTGGGGCACGTTGCTCGTCATAGCGTTGTGGTGGGCGCTGGCCGCAGCAATAGGGTCACCTGCGCTGCCCACGCCGGCTGCAACCGTCCCGGCGCTGGCGGACAACTTCTCCAAGATAGTCCCCGAGTTCGGGGTGAGCCTCTGGCGCATCCTGCTGGCCATGCTGATAGGCACCGTGCTTGGGGCGCCGCTGGGGCTCTTCCTGGGGCTGAGCCGCACGGCCGACCGCTTCCTCACGCCCGTCATGTACATCCTTTACCCGCTGCCCAAGATAGTGCTGCTGCCCATACTGTTCGTGCTGCTCGGCATCGGCGGCGAGGCCAAGGTGGCGCTCATAGCTATCGCGGTGTTCTTCCAGATGGTCATAACCATGCGCGACGCTGCGAAGGCGGTGCCGAAGGAATCGGTCGACGCCATGCTGTCGTTCGGGGCCGGGCGTGGGCGCGTGTTCGTGGACGTCGTGGTGCCCGAGACGCTGCCGTCGCTTTTCAGCGCGCTGCGCGTGACCACCGCGTCGGCCGTGGCCATACTGTTCATAGCCGAGTCGATGGCCGGGTCTACCGGGCTTGGCTACTTCATCATGCATTCTTGGTCGATACTGGAATACACCCGCATGTTCGCGGGCATAATCGCCATGGCCGTCATGGGCGTGCTGCTTTACGAGGCGTTCGACTTCGCCGAGCGCCGCCTGACGAAGTGGCGCGCCGTGGCGTGATTTCTGCAGTTTTTGTCCACGAATAGGCGAATAGCGTGCAATTTCCAGCCCGAGAAACGGAAACAAGTCGCCGAATGCAAGAAAACGGCCCGGGAGCCCCGGGCCGTTTTCTTGTTTGGTGCTTGGCGATTGCAGCGTGGCTTATTCCGCCTTCTTGTCCTTCGCGAGCTGGATGCCGCCGAAGATGAAGAAGAACGCGAACGGGAGCAGCATGCCCACCGCCATAAGCGGCAGCGCGATGGGGAGCTTCGTCCAGTTCGGAACCGCCAGCGGGCACACTATGCAAAGCGCGAAAAGGATGACGACGATGGCGATCATTATGCCGAAGCGCACGTTTCCGGAACCTGCGTCGTCCTTCTCCTTCATGCCTGCCTGCAGGTCCTCGAAAGACTTGCCCGCGGTGTCGCGCACGAACAGCATGGTGCAGACGATACCCAGCGCGAACGGGATTATCAGCACCAGTACCACGCTGGACCAGTTGGTCGCGCCGTCCAGCTGGAAGAACGCCATGCCGGCGATTCCGCCCAGGACGATCGAGGAGGCCGAACCTCCGAAGCGGGCGAACGCCTGGCACCATGCCGTGCCGGTGTTCCTGATGGCCGTGGGATACTGCTCGGGCATCAGCGGAACGACCGCAGAGATGGCCCAGTTAAGCGCGAATCCGAACAGCAGCATCAGCACCAGGCACAGGATGAAGTTGCCGGGAGCGACGAAGAACGAGCAAAGCAGGATCGCTGCGATGCAGAGCAGCCAGCCGAAGTTAAGCACGCGCTTGCGCCCGAACTTGTCGGAGAACGCGCCCACGATGGAGTTGGACACGATGGCGGCGACGTTGTTCCACGTCTGCAGCGCTACGGCCTCGGATGAAGAGTACCCGATGCCGACGAACCATGCAGGCAGCCATGCGTTCATGCCGTACACGCAGAACTGGCCGACGAAGTAGCATGCCCAGATTCCGCACGTGGCCACGATGACCTTGTTCGAGAACAGCACGGAAGGAGTGGTCTTCTGCGGCTTGGGAGGCACGATGAGCAGCTTGGCGTCGAACGTCTCCACCTTGCCGGAGGATGCCTTCACGATGTAGGAAAGCTGGTCGACCGCCTCCTGCATGCGGCCGCTGCCCGCATACCAGTGCGGGGACTCGTGCATCGCGAATATCAGGATGATTCCGTAGATCACGGGAAGCGCGCCAATGAAGTAGCAAAGGCGCCAGTTCGCGTACATCTCGGCGGTCCCTCCGTCGGCGGTCACGTAGGTCACCAGGTTGGTGAAGTCGCCGAAAAGGGGAGCAGAGGCGTTGCAGATGGGGTTGGCGACGAGGCCTGCGACCACCCAGCCGCCCACCATGAAGGCGCCCCCGAACGTGATGAAGAAGCCGCGCCAGCGGGACGGCATGACTTCGGAGAAGTACGTGTAGACGATCGGAATGCACGACCCCACGCCAAGGCCTGCCAGCAGGCGGAACGCCGCGAAGAACGCAAGGTCGTTCGCAAAGGCCTGGGGGAACGTGAACGCGCCGTAGAAGATCACGGCAATCACGAGCGTCTTCTTGCGGCCGATCTTGTCGGACATGATGCCCGAGATCGCCCCGCCAATGACCATGCCAAGAAGCCCCCACGTGGTCAGCGAGCCCATCAGCGCGCCTGGACTGGGGTTGTCGGGCCAGAACGTGTGGGCCACGAACAGGTTCGTGGAGTTGACGATCATGAAGTCGTAACCGTCGAAGAGAAGCGCGAAGGACATCAGCACGAACACCAGCCATGTGTGCTTGGTGATGCCCAGAGAGTCGACCACGTCGGTGATCGTGAATTCCTTGCCGTTCATTGATCCTCCTTTTTTGCAGCTTGACCGAGCAAATTGCAGGCCACGACCCTTCTGCCCTAGATGCGCCGCGTTGCATGCCTGCACGGCCTGCGGCGCCGATCCGGCCCGCGCCCTCTCATTACGCGCGCCGAAACCGGGTCATGGCCTATCTACCTAGTTCGCAAGTCTAGGCAAATCGCGATGCATATATGAAATGATGATTTCGCCGCAGCGCATGCCGGGAGCGAATAGCGCTTATTCCATTCGCAAGGGGCGTGACGGTGAACAGGGGATGAACAGGGGACGTGTTTTTCGTTCAATCTTGAAGCATGCATGTGTGTCCAGAATTGTCTCTTCGGCACATGATTGAACGAAAAACGCGTCCCCTGTTCACCGTCACGCCCAGGTCGGGCTAGGCGGGATCCTTGCAGCCGAAGCAGAGCGGCGGCGTCGGAAGTTCCTCGATCCTGCGGACGGCGTCGAGCAGCACCGGGTTGTCGTTGTCCTTGCGGTAGACGAAGAAGAACGGGATGGCCGCATCGGGGTCGCTGATGTGCAGCACCTTGCAGAACGGCTTGATGCCTGCAGGAAGCCTGTCCCCGAAGTTGCTTCCCACCACCAGCACGGTCTTGCCCAGCGACGCGCACAGCGAGAACAGCTCGGCTATGCTGGCGCAGTGGCTTGACCGCGCCTTCGGGCTGAAGCCGTGCCTTTCGCAGGCCTGCTCTATGTATCCCCAGGAACGGCTGAGGTACAGCCCTTCGAACTTTGCGAACGTCTCGTCCCTAAGGTCCGAAAGGGCGACCTCGTCGCGCTCGGCAAGCCTGTGGTCGTTCGAGACGATGGCCACCAGGTGCAGGTCCGACACGTGCAGGCTGACCAGGCTGTCGTCCTGCGGGGTCTCGTCCAGCGGGATGGGGTCGTAGACCACGTCCACTTCTTCGGCCTCGAGCGTGTCGATGAGGTTGCGGTTGTACTGGCTTTTGACCTCGATGCATCCGGCGCCGTACTTGTCGCTGAGCAGCGATATCAGGAATCCCAGCACCTCGGTGGAAGGGCCTTCGTCGGTAAGCCCGCTGATGGTGAGCTTCGGCACGGGAGCGATGCGAAGCTCGCTCGCCTTCGCCTGGAAGTCGTCTACGGCGTCGAGCACCTGGTAGGCGAAGGGCAGCAGCGCGCCGCCTTCGTTCGTCAGCCTCAGCGTGTTGCCGTCCCGGCGGATGAGCGTGAGCTTGAGGCTGCGTTCCAGCTGCCCGATGTGCTTCGACAGCGTCGGCTGGCTCATCATGAGGGCGCGGGCCGTCTCCGTGTAGTTGAGGCGCTTGGCCAGCTCCACGAACTCCTTGAGGTACTCCAGATTCATCGAAACCTCCGCACGGTCGATTTCCGGCAACGAAGCGCATGCCTTCTTCCGAGATTATAGCCTCCATTCTGCGTCGCACCCTTGCCTGGAAGGACGCTTGCCTCCCTTATTCCAGAATGCATGGGGCGCCCCTCGCAATTGGAATTTTTAGTATTCTTCATGATGGCTATAGAATCCCATCAAGCAAATTGCAAAGCAGACCCCTCTCTCTTTCTATTCCGGATGCGCATCTCCGGCGGCGATGCGGCACGAGACCAGACAAGGAGCAAGCGGTGAAGATAGACTTCCATTCCCATCTCGGCGACATATTCAAGGACGCGCACAACGTCATCTACAAGCAGAACATGGTCGCGCGCGAGATGCCTGACGCGTTCGAAGTGCGCGAGAAACGCGGGTTCAAGGGGCCCTTCATGCCCGAGAACACCGACCAGGCGCTTCGCGAGTTCATAGACATCAACCACGAGCGCAGCCGCGTGAACTCGATGGAGAACATGATCCGCGACATGGACGAGGCCGACGTGCAGTACGCCGACATCCTTCCCATAATGCCGGCTCTTTCGTTCGAGGACTACGAGGTCGCGCACATGGTCGAGTCGCGCCTGCTTCCCTGGACCTTCCCCGACTTCCGCCTTGGGGAAGACGCTGCGAAGAAGCTTATCGAGGACAGCGAGCGCGGCGCTTACGGCCTGAAGCTGCACCCTGTCCTCATGATGAAGTCGCTGGACGACCCGCTGGTGGAGGCGTGCCTCGAGGGGTGGGCGCAGACCGGAAAGCCCATGACGTCGCACTGCGGGGCGGGCATGTACTACTACCCCGAGATCAACGACGACTACTGCACCCCCGAGTTCGGCGACTTGAAGTACTTCGCGGAATGCGCACGCCGACATCCCGAGATCCCCATGGTGGCCGCGCACTGCGGGGGCACCGCCGCGGGCAACATCGAAAGGCTCGCGGGCCTGTGCGAGGGGCTGGACAACGTCTACGTCGACACGTCGTTCCGCTCGCACGAGGACATCGAGCTGATGATCTCGCTGTTCGGGCGCGACCGCGTCATGTTCGGCACGGACTATCCGTTCGGGAGCTACAAGCGCCAGGTGGAACAGGTCGAGATCGCCACCGAAGGCGACCCTGAGCTTCGCGAGCTGGTGTTCTGGAAGAACGCCAACAGCCTGCTGCACGTGGTGTAGCAGCTTTCGAGGCTCTGGATCGGCGCGTCAAGGGCGAACGTTCCCCGACACGCCCTCATCCACATGAAAAAACGGCCCGGGAGTCCCGGGCCTTTTCCTTGTTTGGCGCCTTTCGCGTCGAGGTTAGTCGACGATGGTGACCTTGGTGATCTTGGGCTGCTGGTCGGCGGGGATGGTGCCGTTCTGGTCGGTGGGGGTGGCCGTCGTGCAGATCTCGTCGACGATGTCCATGCCGTCGGTGACGTGCCCGAACACGGCGTACTGGCCGTCGAGGAACGAGGAGTCCTGGTGCACGATGTAGAACTGCGAGCTTGCGCTGTCGGGCATGCTGGACCGCGCCATAGCTATCGCGCCGCGGACGTTCTCAAGCTCGTTGTCGTAGCCGTTGTCGGTGAACTCGCCCACGATGGTCTCGTCGCTGCCGCCCGTGCCGTTGCCCTTCGGGTCGCCGCCCTGCATCATGAAGCCTTCGATGATGCGGTGGAAGGTGAGGCCGTCGTAGAACCCGTCGTTGGCCAGGTCCATGAAGTTCTGCACGGTGACGGGCGCCGAGTCGCCGTCGAGCTCGACCGAGATCGGGCCGTAGCCTTCGACCTCGATGATGGCGTGATGGACGCCGATGGGGTCGGCCGCCTTCTTGAGGCTGGTCTGCGCGGCGCTGGACGACGAAGCGGCCGACGAGGCGCTGGAGCTGGACGCCGAACTCGAGCTGGACGAGCCGGCCGAGCCTCCGCATCCGGCCATGCCCAGCATTCCGCAGGCCAACGCGCCCGCTATCCCTATGGTTGCGATCTTCTTTGCAGTGGACGATTCAAGCATTTCGTTCCTTTCGTGCGGGGGCACGCGCCCGCGGCTTCGGTTGGAATTTTGCCCGACCTAGTTTAAGAGTTGCCCGCGCGATTAGCTAGTGTGTGAACCCTATAACCACAATTGCCGCGGTTTTCCGCGCAATATAGAATGAAGGGACCGGATCTTCGAACCCATCGCCCGAAGGGAGGCCGCCCCGTGGAAACACCTGCGAGCATCGACGCATCCGAGAAGCTTGCGAGCCTTGAGGAATGGCTTGTCGACCGAGGCCGCGTGGCCGTGGCGTTCTCGGGCGGCGTGGACTCGTCGTTTTTGCTGGCCAAGGCCGTCGAAGTGCTTGGGCCCGCCAACGTGCTGGCCGTGACGGCCAGGTCGGTGCTTGCCCCTGCCTTCGAGCTGCAGAGGGCCG
>CBCTKQ010000009.1:0-23605 GCA_965147515.1 uncultured Eggerthellaceae bacterium
GAAGAGGCGCAGCGCCTCGGCCTCGAAATCATCGGCCATATGCGCAGCTACTGCGACCGCGTCTCGCAGGAGGAAGGCATGAACTTCACGCTCATCGCCACGCCTGCCGAGGGCCTGTCCGGCCGCTTCGTCAAGCTCGACCGCGAACGCTACGGCAGCATCCCCGGCATCACCGACCGCGACTACTACACCAACGGCTTCCACGTGCCGGTGTACTACGACATCTCCGCGTTCGACAAGATCGCCAAGGAAGCGCCGTACCATGCCCTCACCAACGGCGGCCACATCAGCTACATCGAACTCGACGGCGACCCCACCGAGAACCTCGAGGCGTTCGAGTCGGTCATCCGCTACATGAAGGAATGCGGGATGGGCTACGGTTCCATCAACCATCCGGTCGACCGCGACCCCGAGTGCGGCTACAACGGCATCATCGGCGAAACCTGCCCCAAGTGCGGGCGCCACGAGATGCACGACGCCGAGGGCAACTACGACGGCATGGAATTCGAGCGCATCCGCCGCATCACCGGCTACCTGGTGGGCACGCTCGAGCGCTTCAACGACGCCAAGCGCGCCGAAGAATCCGACCGAGTTAAACACCAAATTTAGTTCTGAAGGTTTAACAGTTCGGAACGAAGGGCGGTCGCATGGCCGCCTTTTTCATGCGGTGATATAAACTACGCTCTATGGACATCGACAAGTTGACAGACGCGCTAAAGAACTGGCTGGCCAGCATCCTTCATAGCGACGGGCTCAGCACGCTGATAACCGCGGCGATAATCGCAATCGTCACGGCGTTCTGCGCGCACCTGGTCACCGTTTTCCTGCGCCGCATTCTGAAGTCCAACAAGGGCCCGCTGCCCGCCGTCAGCATCTTCGTCAACATCGGGCGCGTGACCGTGTGGGTCATAGGCCTGTGCGTCATCCTGTCCAGCTGCTTCAACGTGAACGTCGGCGCGGCGGTGACGGCGCTCGGCATCGGCGGCATCGCCGTGTCGCTGGGCTTCCAGGACACTCTTTCCAACCTGATCGGCGGCCTGCAGATCATAATGACGAAGCTGGTCGAGCCGGGCGACCGCATCAAGGTCAGCAACTACGAAGGCATGGTCACCGACGTCACCTGGCGCCACACGACCATCCTCACCGCGCGCGGCGAGCGCGTGGTCATTCCCAACTCGGTGATCAACACCAGCGCGCTGGTGAAGCTCGCTCCCGAGGACGACATCAGGCTGGACATATCGATCGACCCCGGCGACGAATCGCTGGAAGACGTGGTCGCGAAGATGCAGGACGAGGTGAACGAGGCCGTCGGCAAGGTGGCCGTCATGATGGAGAAGGCGCAGATCAACGTCACCGGCAAGACCGACCGCGGGTATCAGGCCATGCTCACGTTCGCCACCGGGAAGGGAACCAAGCGCAGCGTCGCAATCGACACGGCGCTGAAGGCCATCTCGGGTTCCGCCAAGCGTCTTAAGCAGCACAAGCGGCGCAAGGAAAGCCGGGAGTTCGTCGTCAACCGCGAACTCGAGGACCACACCGGCCCCATCGGCAAGATAGAGGAAGAAATTCAAAAGCTGGAAGATTGCGAGAAGGAGCGCCACGAAGAGCACCGCGAGAAACACAGCGACGACCAGAACCGTTCCGGCAAGGGCCATACCGGCAAAGACGCGGACGAAGGCAGGGGGCAAGATGGGCAGCACGAATAGCCTCCGCATCTTCGGGCTGGTGCCTGACTCCATAGTGGACGGGCCCGGCCTGCGCTACGGCGTGTTCGTGCAGGGATGCACGCATGCGTGTCCCGGGTGCCACAACCCCGAAAGCCAGCCGGCGGACGGGGGGAGCGACTACGCGCTTGACGACATCTTCGACGACATCCGTGCGAACAAGCTGATACAAGGAGTCACGTTCTCGGGCGGCGAACCCTTCGAGCAGCCCGAGGCCTGCGCGGCCTTGGCGCGCCGGCTGAAGGATGCCGGCTACGACATCTGGGCCTATTCCGGCTACACCTTCGAAGACCTTCGCGGGAAGGCGGCAGACCAGCCCGCCATCGACGACTTCCTCGGCTGCATAGACGTCCTCGTCGACGGGCCCTTCGTGGAGTCGCTCCATTCCTACGAGCTGGACTGGCGCGGCTCTTCGAACCAGCGCCTGCTCGACATTCCCAAGACGTTGGCCGCCGGCAGCCCCGTCGAATGGAAGCAGCCCAAGTTCGAAATCGAAATCCCCTCCAGTTGGTGACGGCGAACGCAGGCCGTGCAAAAGAAAACGGGAAAATTGGCAAAAAATCGCCGTTTACTGTCGATTTCCTCGGGTGTTAGCGATGGGGTTCAAAACCTTCAAGGCCCTGAACTGGACTTTCTTGAAAAGGCTCTTCGAGCACCGGCTTTGCTGCATCGAAAAGACGCCGAATCCAGGCTTAAATCGACAGTAAACGGCGATTTTTTGCCAATTTTCCCGTTTCCTTTTGCACGAATTCAACGCGTGCGTGAACTTCCGCATTTTGCTGCTCAGCCGTGCTGGCGGTGGCATATACTAACGGTGGTTCCGCCCCTCCATACTTTGCGATGGACCGATGCATTCATGAAGGGAACCCTACATTGCATGTGGAATGGGGATTCGCGTCCGTTGACGCGAAAGCCAGGAAGCATGTTGCGGGTACCCACCTTGTTAGGTGGGTTCATCCTTTTGGAGGCGGCGGAGCCTTTTTCGTTGCTGGCCCGTTTTGCACACGTTATGGGCGTAAGGTACAATGATGGGTACCTTTGACACGAACCACAAACGCAGAAACAGAAGGGCATCGCAATGGCAGGCAACGGACCCTTGACGGGCAGAACCTTCAACAATAGGTATCAGCTGGGCGAGCGCATCGGCGTCGGCGGGATGGCCGAGGTCTACAGCGCACAGGACATGGTGCTGGGGCGCATCGTCGCAGTCAAGACCATGCTCCCGCAATACGCCGCCGACCCCGACTTCACGCGTCGCTTCCGTCAGGAGGCAGCAGCGGCCGCCAACCTCCAAAGCCCCTACATAGTCAACGTCTACGACTGGGGCCACGACCAGGACACCTATTACATAGTCATGGAATTCGTCCGCGGCTCCGACCTTAAGACCGCCATCATCGAGCGCGGCGCGATCAACCAGCGCAAGGTGGCCGAGATCGGCTCGCAGGTGTGCCAGGCCCTTACGGTGGCTCACCAGCAGGACATCATCCATCGCGACATCAAGCCGCAGAACATCATGGTCCAGCCCGACGGCAACGTGAAGGTGATGGACTTCGGCATCGCGCGGGCCAAGAACTCCACGGCCGACAAGACCGAAACAGTGCTGGGCACCGCCCACTACACGTCGCCCGAACAGGCGCAAGGCAAAGACCTCACGGCGGCCAGCGACATCTACTCGCTTGGCGTCGTCCTTTACGAAGCGTCCACCGGCACGCTTCCCTTCGACGGCCCCGACGCCGTCAGCGTGGCCCTCATGCAGGTGCGCGACCAGCCTCCTGCCCCGCGCGACATCAACCCCGACATCGACCCGGTGTTCGAGGCCATCATCCTCACGGCCATGCAGAAGGACCCGAACGCGCGCTTCGCCACCGCGAACGACATGCGCCTGGCACTGAACGACTTCCTTGCCGGGCGACCGGTCAACCTCGCCGCGCTCGTGGCAGGCGGGGCAGCGGCGGCAGCCATCGGAGCGGCAGGCGCCGGAATGGCCCACGCGGCCACCAACAGCGACTTCACCCAGGCTCGCACCAGCGTCATTTCGCCCATAGGCGTGGCCGCCGGCGACATGGATTCCACGCAGGTCATGCCCGTCGCCGCGGTAGGCGCTGGCGGCGGAGGAACGCCTACCCGCCGCTATTCGGGAGGCGCTACCCCTGGCTCTGGTTCGGGGAAGAACGAAGGCTCAGGCAAGAAGAAGGCCATCATAGCCGTGTGCATCGTCGCGGTGCTCGCCATCGCGGGCGTGCTCGCGTTCATGTTCCTCGGCGGCGAGAAGCAGGACGTCCCTGACGTCACCAACACGCCCTACGAGCAGGCGGTCGCCGAAATCGAGGCCGCCGGCTTCCAGGTGGGCGACATAAAGACGCAGTACGACGACACTGTGGAAGAAGGCCAGGTCATCGGCCAGAACCCGAAGGGCGGCACGAAGGCCAACAAGGGCTCCAAGATCGACCTGTGGGTCTCGCAGGGGTCCGAGCAGGTCGACATGCCCGAAGTCGTGGGCATGCCCGAGGCCGACGCCAAGAAGGCGCTGACCGACGCGGGCTTCATCATCGGCGAGGTCACGCAGCAGTACAGCGACGACGTCGAGGAAGGGCTGGTCGTCAGCCAGGACCCGGTCGGCGGACAGCCCGCCAACAAGGGTTCGGTGGTGAAGCTGGTGGTGTCGAAGGGTGGCGAACAGGTTCCCGTGCCGAACATCGAGGGCCTTAGCCTCGACGCGGCCCGCAAGAAGGCCGAGGATGCCGGGCTCACCATCAACCAGACCGGCAGCGAGCACAGCGATACCATCTCTTCGGGGTGCATCATCAGCCAGTCGCCTGCGGCCGGCACAAAGGTCGCGAAAGGCACGGCGATCAACTACGTCGTGTCCTTGGGCGAAGACAACACCGTCAACGTGCCCAACGTCGTTGGCAGCTCGGAATCCTACGCCAGAAGCGCCATCGAGGGCGCCGGCCTCAAGGTGAGCGTCACCTACAGCGCGTCCAACTCGGTTGCGAAGGGCAACGTCATCAACCAGAGCAGGACGGGTTCGGCGAAGAAGGGCGACACCGTGACCATCGACGTGTCCACCGGTCCCGAATCTTCGGGCGGCGACGCTCCTGCGGAATAACGAAAGGCTGCGAACACTTCGACAAGCGCTAATGGAGCGCTTTGTGCGTTCCATTAGCGCAATTTATGCGCCAGAGGTCTTTGGGTGGACGGTTATACCTGCCTACGCCATCACGGATGTCTTCGCAAGGCTGTAATTTGTAAAAAAGGTCACTGGCTCGTCAAAAAATTGCGATGTTCGGAAGATTTGTAGTCATGCAAGAGCGAATCAACGAGAGACTAGAATGTCTGCAAACGCTCTGAACAGGCGTATCTGAATCCTATGGGTTTTCATTAGCCCATGAACGAACAAAAAACATCACCGAACAACCCGAAATCTTCCGAACATCGCAATTTTTTGACGAAGCAATCCATTTTCATGAAGAAAAAGGATACCAAGGCACCGCAGGGACTCCGCTTGACCCTTTGCGTTTTGTGTTCCTGGAAACTATCCCCTGAAGATCAGGTTCAGCGCCTCGTTGCGGGTGGCCTGGCTCTTTGCGAACACGCCGCGCACGGCGCTGGTGGTGGTCTTGCTACCCGGCTTCTTCACTCCGCGCATGCTCATGCAAAGGTGCTCGGCTTCAAGCACCACCAGCGCTCCCTGCGGGTGAAGCTGCTCGATCAGCGTGTCGGCCACCTGCGACGTCAGGCGTTCCTGCACCTGGGGGCGCTTCGCGTAGGCGTCCACCAGACGCGCCAGCTTCGACAGGCCGCAGATGCGCCCGTCGCGCGCGGGAATGTACGCGATGTGGGCCAGCCCGAAGAACGGCACCAGATGGTGTTCGCACATGGAGTAGAACGGGATGTCGCGCACCAGCACCATTTCCTCGTGATGCTCGTCGAAGGTGGTTTCGAAGTGGTGCGCCGGGTCCTCGTCCATGCCGGCGAACACCTCTTCGTACATGCGCGCCACGCGGGCGGGCGTCTTCAGCAGACCTTCGCGGTTTGGGTCTTCCCCGATGCCTTCGAGTATCAGGCGAACGCCTTCTTCGATCTTGGCCTTGTCCATGCGAAACCCCCTCGCGTCGTCGCGGCCGCGCATCATGGCGGGCCGTCTTGCAGCACCCGCGCCTTGTGGCGGGCTGCCCCATAGCGCCGCGCCCCTTGGCGGGTCGCCTTGCAGCGGCAACGCCCCACGGCGGCAACGCCCCACGGCGGCGGCGCACTATCCCAAACGTTGTGGGATAATTATAAGACCTATGGCCCCAACCTCACTGGACGTTAGGAACAGCCCATGAAATGCGTCATCTCCGTGCTCGGCGCCGACCGTACCGGCATCGTTGCCGCGGTCGCAACCGTGCTCACCGAATGCAACGCGAACATAGACGACATCAACCAGACCATCCTCGGCGAGAACGAGATATTCTGCATGACCATGCTGGCCACGCTGAACGTCGAGTCGGCCAGCTTCGACGAGGTGCAGGACCGCCTGACCGCGGAAGGCGAGCGCCTGGGGGTGCAGATCACCATCCAGCGCGAAGACGTGTTCCGCTTCATGCACGAGATTTAAGGCGCACGTGAGACCCGTCAGGCACATGAGGCACGTGAAGCACGTGAAGCACGTGAAGCATATGAGGACCTTCGCATGATCGACGTAGTGCTGCTGGTGGCGCGGCTTCTGTTCGTCGCGCTGCTCTACCTGTTCCTGTTCGCTATCATGCGCACCGGCGTGCGCCAGGTCAGCGGCGCCTCCAAGAAGGGCAAGTCGTGGCACCTGGTGGTCGAAAAGGGCCCGAAGGAGCTGCGCGGCGTCAACATCCCCGTCACGGGGCCGGTCATCGTGGGCCGTGCTCCCGGTGCCGACATCGTGATCGCCGCCGGCTACGTTTCCGGTCGCCATGCACGGTTCCAGCTGATGGGGGAGAACCTGTTCGTAGAAGACCTTGGATCCAAGAACGGCACGGCGGTGAACGGCGCCTACATCGGCGAACCCGTACCCGTCCGCAACAAGGACGCCATCGCCGTCGGCGACGTGGTCATCCGCGCGAGGTACGAGTAATGAACCCCATGGGTCCCGTGAATCCGGCAAACCCCATGAGCCCCATGCAGCCGATGGATCCCGCATCCAGCGGAGGCAGTCCGGCGTTCGCCCCCGCATTCAACCCTGCCTATGACCCTGCTTCCAACCCCGCGCAAAGCGGGCGCATCGAGAAGGTGAAGCCGTTCGGCAGCCGCACCGACGTCGGCTACGTGCGCGAGCACAACGAAGACAACCTGCTGGTGGCGCCGCCATTGTACGTGGTGTGCGACGGGATGGGCGGCCACGAAGGCGGCGAGGTCGCGTCCGAGATAGCGGTGGACACCATATCGCGCCTTGCCCCGGCAGAGCTCGACGCCGAGGCCCTTGGTCGTGCGGTCGAGGAAGCAAACCTTGCGGTCATCCAGGGCGCCCGCGACGGCATCGGCAAGGAAGGCATGGGAACCACCTGCACCGCCGCGATGCTGGAGGGCGAGAAGCTGGTGATCGCCCAGGTGGGAGACTCGCGCGCGTACCTTCTGCACAACGGAGTGCTGCAGCAGATCACGCGTGACCACAGCGTGGTCGCCGACCTGGTGGAGTCCGGCGAGATATCGGCCGCGCAGGCGCGCACGCACCAGTGGCGCAGCTACATAACGCGCGCGCTGGGCCTCGACCCCTACATGCAGGCCGACCTTTACGAGATCAACGTGGCGGCCGGCGACAGGCTGATGCTTTGCTCCGACGGCCTTTATTCCATGGTGCCCGACGAGGGCATAAGCGAAGTGCTGCAGACCGTGGCCAACCCGCAGGACGCCGCCGACGTGCTGGTCGACGAGGCGCTGGCCGGGGGAGGCAACGACAACGTCACGGTGATCGTCGTGGACGTCACCGGGTACAGCCCGCAGAAGACGCGCAAGATCGTGCGGCGCGGCAAGTTCACGGCGGCGCTCATCATCGCGCTGATGGTGCTGATCATCGGCGGCGTCGCGGCGGCCTTCGGGTTCTGGGTGAACACCTCCGCATACCTTGGCGAACAGGACGGCAAGGTCGCCATATACCGCGGCGTGCCGGGCGACTTCCTGGGAATGAGCTTCTCGAACCTTGAAGAGGTCACCGACGTGCAGCTGGACAGCCTGCAGGCCGTCATGCCCGGGCCCGCGTCGCGCATCCGCGAAGGCGGCGTGGCATGCGATTCGCTCGACGCCGCCAAGGACCTCGTGAGCGACTACAAGCGCGAGATATCGAAGAAGGGCGGCAGCGCCGGTGGCGCCGAAGGGGCTGCCTCTTCGAGCAGCGCTAGCTCCAGCGGGAGCAGCGCATGACCAGAAGAAATGTTGAATTATTACTACTGATAGTAGCCGCCCCATTAGTGATCCTGATGTTCGCAATGATGGTGCTCAGCGGCGCAGGTTCCGAGGAAGGCCTCCAGGCGCTTTCCTTCAACACGCTGGGCGTCCCCATCGGAATATTCCTGGCGTTCCTGCTGGCGCACTTCGCCATCCGCAAGCTGGCACCCAACGCCGACCCGGCACTGCTGCCCATCACGTTCGCGCTTTCGGGCATCGGCATCGCGTTCGTCACCCGGCTTGCCCCGGCCGCTGCAACCCGTCAGCTGATATGGATGTTCCTCGGCGTCGCGGCGCTGGTGTTGGTGCTGCTTCTAGTGCGCAAGCTCGACCGCCTGTCCAACTACAAGTACACGCTAATGATCGTCGGCGTCTTGCTGCTGCTTTCGCCCATGCTTCCCGGCATTGGCGAGGAAATCAACGGCAGCCGCTTGTGGCTCTCCATCGGCGGCTTCTCCTTCCAGCCCGGCGAGCTGGCGAAGATCTTCATAGTGCTGTTCCTAGCTGCCTACCTGGCGCAGAACCGCGAGATGCTGTCCGTCTTCACGTGGCGCGTCGGCCCGGTCAACCTTCCCAGCCTGCAGACGTTGCTTCCGCTGATAATCATGTGGGCGTTGGCGTTCCTCATCGTAGTGCTGGAAAAGGACCTCGGCAGTGCGCTGGTGCTGTTCCTCATGTTCATCGTCATGCTGTACGTGGCCACCGGGAAGAAGCTCTACGTCGCCGTCGGGCTGGTGCTTGCCGCCATAGCAGCCGTGCTGCTCTTCTTCATGTTCGGGCACGTGCAGCAGCGCGTCGATATCTGGCTCGACCCGTTCGCCGACGCCCAGGGCACGGGCTACCAGATCGTCCAAAGCCTCTACTCGCTTGCCGACGGCGGCATGTTCGGCGTCGGAATCGGCCGCGGCATGGCCGACCTCATCCCCTACGCGGAAAGCGACTTCATCTTCTCGGCCATAGGCGAGGAGGCGGGGCTGCTGGGCGCCGCGGGCGTGCTGCTGCTGTACTTGGTGTTCGCCATCCGCGGCATCTACACGGCGGCGCGCGCCAAGTCCGACTTCAGCTCGTTCACGTCGGTGGGCGCGACCTCCATCGTCATACTGCAGGCGTTCATAATCGTCGGCGGCATCACGCGCCTGATCCCGCTCACGGGCATCACGCTCCCGTTCATAAGCCAGGGCGGTTCGTCGCTTCTGGCCGGGTTCATCATCGTCGGCCTGCTTCTGCGCGCCGGCGACGAAGCCACAGGCCGCGAATCCGAGCTGACCATGACGCATGCCACGCTGCACAGCACGGGCGTGCTTGGGCGCGTGTCGTTGGGGAAGCGCCTGACCAACACGATGATCGTGTTCTCGGCGATGTTCGCCCTGCTGGTGGCCAGCCTCACCTACATCATGGTGATCGACGCCAACAACATCAAGGCGATGCCCGGCAACAACCACACCATCATGAAGGAAGCCGAAAGCCCGCGCGGCACGATCTCCACCTATGACGGCGTGATACTGGCCGAATCGGTGAAGCTCGAAGACGGCAGCTACGAACGCGAATACCCGGCAGGCGACCTGGCGTCGCATGTGGTGGGCTACTATTCCTCGCAGTATGGGACCAGCGGCATCGAGGCGTCCATGAACGACTCGCTGCGAGGCACCGAGAACTATGCCAGCTGGACCGACGTGATCAACTCGCTGGCCGGGGTGTCCCAGCCTGGCAACGACGTCACGCTCACGCTGAACTCGAAGGTGCAGCAGGCGGCGCAGGACGCGATCGCCGGGTACAAGGGCGCCTGCGTCGTGATCGACCCCACGACGGGGGCGGTTCTGGCCATGGCGTCGTCGCCGACCTACGATGCGTCCAACGTCGACGAGGTTCTGAAGGGCGTGTCGTCTGGGACGGGGTCGTCGGGCGGCGACTCGTCCGAGCTGCTGAACCGCGCCACGCAATCGCTGTACGCGCCGGGCTCCACCTTCAAGATCGTGTCGCTGACTGCAGCGCTGGAAGACGGCGTTGCCACCGAAAGCACGGTGTACGACGCGCCTTCCGAGCTGGACATCGGCAACGCGCCGGTCACCAACTTCAACGACCGCGACTACGGCGAGGTGTCGCTCGCCCGCGCGTTCGAGGTGTCGTCCAACACGGTGTTCGGCCAGGTGGGCGTCGAGCTGGGGTCGCAGCGTCTGGTGGACGCCGCCAAGAAGTTCGGCTTCAACGACGAGCTTAAATTCGATCGTCCCGTGGCCGAGTCGCTCATGCCCGACCCCGAGGAGATGACCACGTGGGAAACCGCCTGGGCGGCTGCTGGCGAGCCCGTCGGCGAACACGAAAGCCCCGCAGGCCCGCAGGCCACCGTGCTACAGATGGCGCTGGTGGGCTGCGGCATAGCCAACGGCGGCACCATTCTGAACCCCTACCTTGTGGAAGGCGTCTACAACTCGAACGGGACCCGCGGGTATTCGGCGTCGCCAAGCAAGCTTTGGCAGGCCACCAGCACCGAGGTTGCAAACCGCGTGCTCGAGGTCATGAAGGGCGTCGTCAACAACGGGACCGGCACCGCTGCGGCCATTCCTGGCGTGCAGGTCGCGGGCAAGACGGGAACCGCCGAGCACGAAGGCAAGGCCGACGACAGCTGGTTCGTCGGGATAGCCGACGCCGACGGCGGACGCAACGTGGTGGTCGCGCTCATGCTTGAAGAGGTCGGCACCTCGGCCCATGCGCCCACCCAGGCCCGCTCGGTGCTGCAGGCTGCTTTGAAGGCAAACGGCACCCTTTAGGCCGTATCGTCCTAACGGCGGCACTTTGCCCTAGCGGGCGAAGTGTCGTTAGACGTTGCATCCGATATACCCCGAATCGTGTCTTGCGATGTGTCATGTTGGACGCTATTCAAAAAACGCAGATATACAGCTTGGCTCGTCAAAAAATTGCGATTATCGGAGAATTCGTTGTCGGGTTGACGTATCCAGTCAATTGCCCCAAATATGCAAATCGCCCTGAACCGGGAGTTTTGAAAGAGGTTCTGCCAAAATGCTCTTTAACCGGAAGTCGTTTTGACGCGAATTGATCAAAATCTTCCGATAATCGCATTTTTTGACGAGCCAAGCCATTTTCGTGAAGAAAAGCGCGGGCGTAACTTGCAGCGCCCGCTTCCGAAACGCGATTCGCGTTATGCAACTACTTGTTCTATGGGCTTGGCGGGCTCGGGGAGGTCGGCGGCGCAATGGTAGCAGCGTGTGGCCCCCACGTTCACTTCCTCTTTGCAGTAAGGGCACACCGGCGCAACCTCGGCCACTTCCTCGCCGGCGGCGTTGCGGCGCACCAGCTTCTTGGAATGGTCGCGCATCTTGTTGAAGGCCTTCACGATGAAGAACACGCAAAGCGCGATGATCAGGAAGTTGATGATGGCTCCGATGAAGGCCCCGAAGTCCAGGTACTGGCCGCCTCCGACGGGAATCTGAAGGCCGCTTATCTCGGTGCCGTTGCCGCCTGTGACCAGCATGATCAGTGGCGTGATGATGTTGTCTACCAGCGACGTGACGATCGCCGTGAACGCGGCGCCGATGATGATGCCGACGGCCATGTCCATAACGTTGCCCTGGTTGATGAAGTCCTTGAATTCGGTGACGAGCCCTTTGCCCTTCATGACGCCTCCCTTTTGCAACGTGCCATTGGAACACACCCAATGGCACACCGTGATTGCAATTCTCCGAAGAGAAAAGCTAGCGTGACTGGCGTGCCATCGGATGTGTTCCAGTGGCACGTTCAAAAGTTTAGGGAAGCCTTACGCCTCTCCGAGGAAGCGCAGCGTGTTGTTACGAAGAAGATTCTCAAGCTCGTCGTCGGTGAAGCCGGCCGCCACGAACTCGTCAAGCTCGGCGGTGGGGCTCCACATGGGGAAGTCGCTTCCGAACATGATGCGGTCAGTGCCGTGAAGGCGCGTCAGCTCCCGTGTGCGTCGGCGCCCGATCAGCGCCATCGAGCTTGACATGTCCATGAAGCAATTCTCGTTCTCGAGGTATTCCACGGCAAGGTCGAACACCGACCATCCCCCGAAGTGCGCGGCATCAACCACCAGGTCGGGGAACTCGTGCAGGATGCGCTTCATGCGGCGCGGGTGCGAGTAGTCGTAGCGGTAGTCGCCGGTATGCACGATCATCGGAAGCTTCCGCGACTGCGCGATCTCGTACACGCGCATCAGGCGCGGGTCGTCCATGTCCACCTTCTGCGTGTCGGGATGAAGCTTGATTCCGCGGAGCCCGCGCTCGCATGCGTGGTCTACCTCGGATTGCAGGTCGTCATCCGAAAGGTCCTGGTGCAGGGTCATGAATCCGGTGAATTCGGGGTGCGCCTCGCATTCGTCCGCGACGAAGTCGTTTATGGATCGCACCTGGTCGGGGCGGGTGGCCACCGAGTGGATCACGAAACGCCCGATAGGAGACCCTTCGCAAAGCGCCAGCAGCCCGTCGGTGGTTCCGTCCTCGGCGTCCATGTGGATGTTGTAGAACGCTCCGACGGCTCCGACGGCCTTTTCGGCTATCTTCTTCGGGTAGACATGGCAATGGCAATCGATGACTTCCACGGTGCTCTCTTTCTGTCGGTCGCGCCCTATTCTAGCGTCAATGCGACTGTCTGGTTACACATGTGCGTTTCTGGCGGATGGCGTGACAGGGCGAATGTATGATGCTGGCAAGGCATGCCAGGCGAATGGCGACATGCGCGAAAGGGGACAATCATGCTGTACAAGAACATCATGGTGGCATTCGACGGGTCGGACCCTGCCAAGGAGGCGCTGGTGGTGGCGAAGAACCTGATCGGCGACGACCCTCAGGCGACCATGCACATCGTGTCCGTGGTGTCCATCGGGTCGCTTGGCCTCAGCGGCGACCTTGCGAACTCGCCCACGCCGGGCATGCAGCAGATCTTCCCCGACATGAAGGCCTACGACGAAGCCATCGACAATGCCAAGAAGATCGCCTGCGACCAGATGAGGGAGGCGGCGTCCAACCTGGTTGATTTGGTGGAATGCAACGTGACGTTCGATGCGACCGTGGCCGTGAAGCCCGCGGCCGGTATCTGCGACTATGCCGAAGACCACGAGGTGGACATGATCGTGATGGGACGCCGCGGGCTGGGTGCGCTTCGCGCCATGCTGGGCAGCGTCAGCTATGCGGTGCTGCACGAAACCAGCATTCCTGTGGTGACCGTAAAATAAGATACTTCGGCCTACCGGCCGAAGTATTGCCAGACGCTGCGCGGACTCCCCTGTTCATCCTTCTCTCTTGCATTCCAAGCATATTGCGAGTAACATGAGTCCTTGCCGTTTTTGACGGCCTGCATATTGCGGGGTGGAGCAGTCTGGTAGCTCGCCGGGCTCATAACCCGGAGGTCGTAGGTTCAAATCCTGCCCCCGCGACCAAAACCTGAAAGCCGCCTAACCCTAGGCGGCTTTTTGATTAACGGAGCATGCCATTGTCGCCGACCCCGAAGGAGAAATGGTGTGAGCGAAGAAATGAGGCCTTGGGGCTTCGAGCTAGAAGAATACGTTCGTGAGAGCGAGCCTGACCAAGCGAAGCGAGCCGAAGCATGGCAGACCGCTATCGGCCTTCAAGCGGTTGACGGCCTCAAACCGTCTCGGTATCTGATTGAGACCGCCCAGGAACACATCGAGGGCGACATTACCATTGGCGAAGCAGAACAACGCATCGAAGGCTATTACAGAGAGAAGGACAAGCGAACCGAATCCGAACTCGAGACAGAGGAAGCCGACCTTGTGTCCTCCCGTATTGCGCGAATCTTGGGAGAGCGCACCTTCAGCTTCTCTCCAGCTACATGGAAATCGATACACGGCCAGCTTTTCAAAGGGCTTATAAAGAAGGCGGGGGCGTATCGCGATTACAACATCTCGAAAAATGAGTGGGTGCTGAAAGGAGACACCGTCAGGTATGCTGCATGGGACACGATAAAAGAGACGATAGATTACGACTTCAGCATAGAGAAAAACTTTTCATATAAGGGTCTGCCGCTGCAGGATGTCGTTTCTCACATCGCCAGATTCACTTCGGGAATCTGGCAGATCCATCCATTTTCGGAGGGCAATACGCGTTCCACTGCTGTTTTCGTCATCAAGTATCTGAATTCGCTCGGCTACGATGTGAACAATCAACCCTTCGTCGAGAACTCCTGGTATTTCCGTAATGCGCTGGTTCGTGCCAACTACAACAATCTTGCAGAAGGCGTTGCTGCGGACCCACAGTTCCTGGAGGCTTTTTTCAGAAATCTTCTGCTCGGAGAAGACAATGCATTGAGAAATCGCTACATGCATCTGGATTGGGTTGCTGAACAAGAAAATATGTCCTCAAACGGGGATGTCGAACAAGTCACCGAACAAGTCACCGAACAAGTCAAAAAGCTCTTGATCGCGTTAGGGGAAGACGCTCTGTCGGCGTCTGAGCTGATGCATAAGCTGGGGTTAAGGCACCGGCCTACATTCCTATACACCTATCTTCATCCTGCTATTGATGCTGGCTTGGTCGAGCTAACCGTTCCCGACAAACCCAACAGCCGTTTTCAGAAATACCGAAAGGTGCTTCAAAATACGGGGTCGGAGAGATAATCTACGCCTTTGTTTCCGGCAGATTGGAACACAAGAGGCTTGAAAGAAGTCGTTCGGTGATGCGCGATGGCAATTTCCACGGCGCAACATTCTTTCGTTTCCGCTGCGCCCGTTACCCCACGACGCGCCAGTAGCCCGCCTTTCGCGACCCGATACGCTCGATCGGCCCGCAGCCTTGCAGCTTGCGGAACGACCTGCGCACTGTGTCGCAAGACTGCATCTAATCGCGTCTGGGTGTTCGTATCGAAAGCGAAGCGGGCCGGGTGATTAGACCCGGCCCGCTCCATGAGTCGCTGGTGTGTCGTTAGGTACGTTCTGGTGATGCCGACCTAGCGGCGCACTTGCCCCAACGGCACGTCGCCGCTACTTGCAGCAGCGGTGGCCGCCCTCGCCGAACACGAAAACATACTCGGGGGCGCCGTGGCCGCCATGCCCGTGACCATGACGCTTGCAGCCTTCGGGCCCATGACCATGTTCATGATGGCAGCCCTTGCCGTGGCCTTCGGGCCCATGCCCATGTCCGTGGCGTCCGCATCCCTTGCCATGGCCGCAGTGCTTTCCGCCGCGGCGCTTCTTGATCTCGGAGTAGTCGATGCCCAGCTCCTCGCACGTCTTCGAGATCTTCGCGCTGATGGTCAGCAGTTGCTGGCGCTCCTCGTCGGTCAGGCCTTCAAGGATGGCGTCGGCCGCGCGGTCTTCCGCGGACAGGCGCTTCTTGATCACCTCGGTACCCTTCTCGGTCAGCGACACCTCGAACTTGAACTGCGGGTCGGCGATGGTGACGTAGCCGTTCTTTTCCGCCTTTTCGGCGACGCGACGCAGCTCTTTGCCACGCCAGCCCAGCACCTTTTCCAGCTTCTTCTTGCAAAGCGCGCCTTCGTCGGAGAACTTGTAGAGCACCTTGATCAGGGCGCCCTGCCCCTTCTTGAAGCTCTTCGGGCCAAGGTCGCGCATGCCCAGCTTCGTGTAGTTCGCCGCCTTCTTCAGGCTCTTGATGATTTCGATCGATTCAGCCATGATTGCCTTCCTTCGTCGTTGCTTGCCGTGTCCGTGTTGCCGTTCGTCGGGCATGGCCCTGGTTTGCAGACCGATTCTAGCGAAAAGAACCAGCCTATACCCAGCGCAGGTCCAGCGATTTGGCCAATCTGTTTTCTTGCGGGGAATTGTTTGTGATTGGCGTAATCGGGTGGTTTGCTGGGCGTGGCCAACAGGCCTGACGCCGTCGACATCCGTTGACATCCATCGTCGTCCACGCGCTATAATCATGGCAATGTTCCGGCTGGGCCTTTGGCAAGCGCAGCCTCGAGGAAGGCAAGGTGCATGAAGAACTAGCGATGCCCATAAGGGCACAACGAAACGACCCGCACGAACCCGGTCGCGTCGCACCGTGCCGCATCGCCATGCACAAGCTTGCTCCCGTTCCACCTTCGTTAACCGTGCCAACAGAACGCATCTAATGGCACATGAAAACAGCTGATGCTCTCCTTGCTGCATGTTTTTCCGGCTAGTCGTGCCATTTGGCGTGTTCTAATGGCACGCTATTGGGACGCCGGCAGTCCGACGCGGCCTCCAGCCTTAGGAGGACGTATGACCCCATCCACCAACCTTGCCCTCAACCACGTGGGCTATACCTATCCAGGCGCCGCACATCCGGCCTTGGGCGACGTTAGCGTCGCCTTTCCCGTCGGCTGGACCGGCATCGTCGGCGACAACGGTTGCGGGAAGACCACGCTTGCCATGGTCGCCGCCGGGCTCCTCGGCCCGGACGAAGGCTCGGTGACGCCTCGGCTCTACGGGGAATACTGCCGCCAGGACTCGCGTGCAGAGCCGGACGCCCTTTACGACTTCGCTTGCGACTGGGGCCAAGATGCCGTGCGGCTTCGGCAGCTTCTGAGAATAGGCGACGACTGGCCGTGGCGCTACGACCAGCTTTCCGGCGGCCAGCAGAAACGGCTGCAGGTGGCTTGCTGCCTGTGGCGCCGTCCCGACCTGCTGGTGATGGATGAACCCACCAACGACCTTGATGCCCAGAGCCGCGCCGCCATCCGTCGCGCCCTCGATGAGTTCAAAGGCATCGGCTTGCTGATATCGCACGACCGCGACCT
The DNA here is from genome assembly GCA_965147515.1 of uncultured Eggerthellaceae bacterium. Lineage (GTDB taxonomy): Bacteria > Actinomycetota > Coriobacteriia > Coriobacteriales > Eggerthellaceae > MGBC163016. Next base: position 16,830 of record CBCTKQ010000009.1, read on the forward strand.
TCTGGACGGGCTCGCAAACCAGTGCCTTGTCTTCGAAAACGGCAAGGCCGCCATGCGGCCCGGAGGCTATACGAAAGCTATGGAGCAGGCCGGTTTGGAAGCGACGGCGGCAAGGCACGCCCGCAATCAGGCACGCAAGGAGGCGGCCAGGATCCAAGACGAGGCACGGCGCCGCAACGAAGAAGCCCAGCGTTCGAAGAGTCGCTTGAGCGCGCGCGACGTGGGCAAGCACGACGGCAGCATGCGCGACAAGCTGGGCCGAGCCAAGGTCAGCGGCAAGGACGGCGTGGCGGGTCGCGCGTCTTCCGCTATGGCCAGCAGGCTTGCCGCCGTCCAAGCTAAGCTGGAAGCAAGCCCCGCGCCGAAGCGCTACGACTACCGCTTCGAAGCCATCGGCGCGCCGGCCGTGTCGAAGACGGTGTGCCACCTTGAGGAAACAGTGCTAGCCTACGGGAGCGCCGATGGCGTTGCTTCTAGCGACGCCGGGTCTGGCAGCGAAGCGCCCGAAATCGCGCCCCTTCCCATAGGCAGCGCTCCTAGCCTCGAGGATTCGGACGGTGCGTCCGTGTTTGCGCTATCCGTTCCCGAGCTTTGGGTGTCGCCGACTGACCATGTGGGAATCACGGGCCCGAACGGCGTCGGCAAGAGCACTCTGCTCCGCCATGCGCTAGCCCGCATTCCAGAAGGCGTGCGCGTCGCCTACGTTCCGCAGGACGTAAGCGAAGCCCGGCGCAGCGAGGCCCTTCGCAAGCTGCGCGAATATGACCAGGCCGACATGGGCCAGGTGCTTTCCCACGTCGCGCGTCTGAACTCCGACCCGAAGCGCATCCTTGACGGGGAGGACGTCAGCCCAGGCGAGATGCGCAAGCTGATCCTGGCCGAGCTTCTGCTGGAAGACCCCAACATGTTGGTGCTGGACGAGCCCACGAACCATCTCGACATCGGCTCCATAGAAGCGCTGCAGGGCCTCGTTTGCTCGTTCGCCGGCGCCGTGCTGCTGGTGTCCCACGACATGCGCCTGGTCGACGAGAGCTGCACCGTACGCTGGATGCTGGAGGAAACCGCGCCAGGCAGGTTCGCCGTTCGCGTTGAATAGAGGCAAAGGCGCGTGTCGTTAGATGTGTTCCAATGGCACGCGCCCATCATCCAATACTCTGCGCACTGCCGCACTTTAGCCCTTTCGCTACTTTGCGCATTGACGCATTCACTATGGTTCTGCGTGCTGGAGGAAACGGCCTCATAGCGGCCGATCTTGCTTCATGCCCCCGTCGTTACGTTGTCGTGACGGTAAAGCGATGCCGGATTGAGCCCTGCGCTTCCTGTTGTGTAATTCGTTCTATACTTGAAGATGCAAAGCCGCAGTCGAAAGGACTTCTCATGTCGAACACGTTGGTGGCCTACTTTTCAGCGACGGGCAGGACGAAGCGCATCGCCGAGCGAATGGCGAAGGCGGCAGAGGCGGACCTGTTCGAACTCGTGCCTGCCGAGCCGTACACCCAACAGGACCTGAACTGGGTGGACAAGACCAGCCGCGGCACGATGGAAATGAACGACGACGCATGCCGCCCGGAAATCGCCAACAAGCTCGACAACATGGACGACTACGAGCTTGTCTTCCTCGGTTTCCCGGTGTGGTGGTACATCGAACCGCGCATCATCGACACGTTCCTTGAGTCCTACGACTTCTCGGGAAAGCGCATCGTTCCCTTCGCGACGAGCACCGGCAGCCCCATCGGCGAGGCCCCTCAACACATCCAAGAGGTGTGTCCCGATGCCAAGGTCGAGGAAGGCCACAAGTTCAACACCACCGACGCCGACCCGATGCTCTTCCAGTGGGTGGCGCGCTACATGCACTAACGAAAAACACGCCCCCTGTTCACCTGGCACGGCCCAGGAGTCAAGGGGACGGTTCTGTTGACTCACATCTCGTCTCCGTCTTCCAGCGAGTCAGCAGAACCGTCCCCGTGGCTCCAGATTGAACGAAAAACACGTCCCCTGTTCACCTGGCACGGCCCAGGCGGGCGCAGGCGATTCTATAACCTTTGTGAGAGTGCTTTTCGGCCGCTGACCTGCTTGTTATAATGCGCGTATGCGTAATTGACTTGGGGGTGTCTTTTATGCTGACGGCTGGGAAATCGAAGCCTGCGCGCTTAATAAAACTCTGCATAGCGTTTCTCTTCAGCATCGCGCTTTTGTGCATGCTCCAGCTGGTCATAGCCTACGAAACCTCGCAGTCCGCCTCCGCGGCCGAAACGAACAAGAACATCTTCGTCGACAACGGCGGTGCCGACAGCGACGTCGTCTACCTCTCCGACATCCCTTACGCCAACGCCAAAGTCGGCTGGGGCAGCCTGACGCTTGACAAGAACGGCGTGAACAACGGCGGAATCACCCTAAACGTCAACGGGTCTGCCACCACGTTCCACAAGGGCATCTTCGCCCATGCCACCTCGACGGTCGACTACGACATCAGCCAGTACAGTTCCGAATACTCACATTTCGTGACGTATTACGGCCTGAACACGACGAACAACAACGTCGGCAACGGCGTCAAGTTCTACGTCTACACATCCAACGACGGCGAGAACTGGGACCTCAAGACCGACGAGAACCCGACGCCTATCAAAAGCGGCAACGGGGCCGGCCAGTTCAGGGTCGACATCCAAGGCGTCAAGTACATCCGCCTCTATGCCGACGCCAACGGCAGCAACGCCTCCGACCATGCCGAATGGGCTGACACCAAGCTGGTGCACGAGGGCTACAAGGACAACATCGTCAGGACGGTCGAAGACCTCGATGCGGAAATCATGTCCAAGTACGCGGGCGGCCCCGTGCCCGAGGAACTGCAGCTGACGCTTCTGCAGCGCAACCTCATAGCCGCAGTTGGACAGTACGGGCTGCGTACCTTCGTTGAGAAAAGCCCGGAAAACCGCACCATGCTTGAATGGTTCCTGAACGACGAGAAGGCGCTGCGCCTGTGGACGATGGGAGGCGCGCCCAACGGTTCGTACGTGAACGCGCTCCAGGTGCTTAGCAACCTTTACGCGGCGCACAAGGACGACCTGCAAGACGACACGGTCGCACATGGCGTGCGCAACGGCGACCTGAACCTGAACATGATGCTGGCGCTTTCGCTTGCGCATGCGGTTCCGATCAACCTGTGGATCTTCAACAACCAGACCTCGAACCCGGTGACGCGCTACGAGATATTCAAGAGCATGTACGAGAACAACAAGCTGGGAAACCCCACGATGTTCGCGAACTTCACCGTTGAGGAGATGCGCTGGGTCATGACGGCGCAGATGGACGACGAGTCGATCTTGTGGCTTCGTGACTACACGTCGAAGTTCGGAGACGGATTCCAGCTCAGCGCACGTTTCAATCCGTATAACTACATCACGTACAGGTTCGGCTACTCATACGGCAATCCGAGGTATTACGCGCCCGAGAATTACGACATGTGGGACAAGAAGTACAACCTGTCCGCCTACGACATCACCTACAAGTCCGGATACCCGAAGCTCTGGATCGTGTTCGAAGAGGGTTCCGTTTGCGGTGGCCTTTCCAAGACGGGTTCGAACATCCAGTGCGCATGGGGTTACCCCGCCACTCCCGTCGGTCAACCTGGACACTGCGCATACATATATATGTACGATGCGGGCGGCGGCAAGAATGCTTGGCAGCTGACCAACAGCATCGTCGCCAACGGCTGGGCGAACACCACCCCAACGATGATGCCATACGGATGGGGCTCCGGCGGCGCGAACGTGACCAACAATGGCACCATCCAGTCCGCCTCGTACATGCTCCTCTCGCAGGAAGCCCAGAACGAGTACGACAAGTTCGAGAAGGCGAACATGCTGATGCTCATGGCGAAGGTCTACCGCAATGACTGGGATGCGCTGGTTCAGATCTACAACGATGCCTACGACCAGGAGCACATCAACCTAGACGCATGGAACGGCCTGATCAACATCGCGCTGGACGAGCGCACCGGATCCACTCAGGAGCAGCTTTACGACCTTGCCGTCCAATGCACAAACGACATGAAGTACCATCCTCTGCCCATGTACGACCTCACGCGCCGCATCGGAGCCAAGATCACCGACCCTGCCATCAAGGCGAAGTTCATGATGCTAGTGCAGTCTACGCTGCAGACCGCCTCCCGCGCGAACAGCTCGCATTCCATCCAGGCCAAGGAGGTCAACGCCGTTGCGAACGCGCTGCTTGGCTATGTGGACAACCGCGTGGCCACCTTCTCGTTCGACGGGGCGGACGCGAACAAGATCGTTCTGGCGAAGTCGTTCCAGGGCGCGGGCGTGGCCTGGGAATACACCCTCGACGGTGGAAGCACGTGGGTCGAGGTTCACGAAGACTCGGTCGAGCTCACGCGGCAGCAGATTGCGAGCATCACCGCCGCGAACGACATCAAGGTGCATGTCATCGGAACGCCTCGTCAAGGGAACATCTTCACCATCGACATCACGCAGCCGTCGCTTTCCACGGCAGGGTTTTCGCCAAACGACGAAGAGAACCGCTTCTATGGCACGACGAGCCTGACGGAGTACTACATCAGCGAAGACATCAGGGAGGAAGCGGATGCGAAGGTAGTGCCTGCGGATGCGGTGTGGACCTCGTTCTCCGTGGCGCCTAACCTCGAAGGCAACAAGCGCCTGTTCGTCCGCAACCGCGCCACGGGAACGCAGCTTGCAACGAACTACGTCTGGTACACGTACCACGAAGAGGTCCTTATCGTGGACCGCAACTACATCAAGCCCGAACATTTGACGATTGCAGAGGCGCACGGCGGAGCGGCTGCAGGCACGCCGGCGAACATACTCGACGGCAACGCAAACACGTACTGGCTGACGGGCAAGACCGGGCTGCCCCATTATGTCACCATCGGCCTGGACGAGCCGAGGTTCATTTCGGGCCTCGACTTTCTGCCCAAGCGCCTGAATTCTACGATAGGCGTGCCTTACGGGCTGGTTCAGCAGTTCTCAATCTCCGTGAGCATGGACCTCACGAACTGGACCGATGTCGTCGCAAACGGAAGCACTGCGAAGACGGGCGCAGGGCTTCACGCCGAAACGTTCACGCCGGTTCAGGCGAAATATGTCAGAATCACCTTCAAGACGGCGGAAAGCATGAACAACCTCCCCTTGGGGGCCAAGGGCTTGGTTTCGATTGCGGACGTCAAGCTTTACGAGGACCTGGCAACCGACCCCACGCCTAGGGCGAAGGTGCGTTACGACATCTCAAGCAGGACGAACGAAGACGTCGTGGCCGAGCTGGTCAATCCCACCAGGCCCATAACCGTCACGAACACGGAAAACGGCGCCATCACGCACACGTTCACCGAGAACGGCAGCTTCACATTCCAGTTCGTCGACGAAAACGGCAACCCGGGTTCTGCCGAGGCGTCGGTTAGTTGGATCGACAAGACTGCGCCCGAAATGAACGTCTCCTTCAGCACGACGGAGCCTACCAACAACGACGTGGTCGCCACGATGACGTTCACCGAGCCCGTGACCATCATCTCCGATGGCGTCAATGTTCTCAACGGCGATGGCTCGGCTTATGACGGCACGTTGATTTCCAACCCTGCCGACCCCAAGAACATCACGTTCGTCGACAACGACTCGATCGACATCGAGTTCGTCGACGAAGTAGGCAACGTGGGCCACAAGACGGTGACGGTCGACTGGATCGACCGCGAGGAGCCGACCGGCACGGTCACCTACAGCACCACCGACATCACCGACCAGCCCGTGGTTGCGACGGTGGAGCCGGACAAGGAGGGCGTGACCGTCACGAGCGAAGGCGGGGCGACGCACACGTTCGATGCCAATGGCGACTTCACCTTCGAGTTGTGTGACGCCGCCGGCAACACGGGCACGGCCACCGCCAACGTGTACTGGATCAAGCACACCCCGAAGGTCGAAGTCAGCTTCTCGCCAGCGGCGGGCACGATGACGAAGGACCCGGTCGACGTTGAGATCAAGCTTCCCGACGGCTACCGCATCATGAACAACGACGGCAAGAACACGTACACGTTCACGGAAAGCGGCGAGTTCGCCTTCCAGTACCTCGACCCTGACGGCATGCAGGGCAGTTATCCCGTCGTCGTGGACTGGATCGACCACGAGGCGCCCAAGGCCACCATCACGTACGACAAGCCGACGGCAACCAACCAGTCCGTCGTTGCGACGCTTACGCTTGAGGACCCGTCCGGGCCCGTGACCGTCACCAGCCAGGGCGGTGCCACCCACACCTTCGCCGACAACGGCGAGTTCGACTTCGAATTCGAGGACGCCCTTGGAAACAAGGGTTCCGCTACGGCGAAGGTCGACTGGATAGACAGGATTCCTCCCACCGCGTCGCTCGTTTACAACAAGGACGAAACGACCGGCAAGGTGATTGTGCATGTGGTCGACCCCAGCGAGGAGATAACTTTCGCAGTGGGCGACGGCACCTACGAATTTTCCGCCAACGGAGACTACGAGATCCTGTTCTACGACAAGGCCGGGAACGAAGGAATGCTGATCGCACACGTCGACTCGGTCACCGAACCTGTGGACCCCGGCCCCGACGAGCCCGATCCGCTGCCGCCCAGCGTCGTAATCATTTCGCTGGCGCTCGGAAGCGACGCCCAGCAAACCGTTGAATGGAACAGGACGGACGAAGACCACTTCTATGGCCGCATGGAGGTGCTGCGTTCGAAGATGCCTACCAAGGCCGAGGACTTCAAGCTCGCGGTTCCCAACGGCGTCATC
>CBCTKQ010000010.1:0-22856 GCA_965147515.1 uncultured Eggerthellaceae bacterium
ATCCGCGAGATCGACTGCGGCACGCACGAGGGCGTTCCGTACGCCATCGTCAACGAGAAGGGCGAGCTCGACGAGAACCTCATCGGGCGCAACCTGCTCGAGCCCGTCGTGGACGCCAACGGCGAGATCCTCATGGAGGCAGACGAGTACATCTCGTCCATGGACGACCTGCGCAAGCTTCACGCCGCCGGCATCGAAGAGGTCGAGATCCGCACCATCATGACCTGCCATGCCGAGCACGGCGTCTGCCAGAAGTGCTACGGCTGGGACCTTGCCACCGCGCGGCCGGTCAACATCGGAACCGCCGTCGGCATCATCGCCGCGCAGTCCATCGGCGAGCCCGGCACGCAGCTGACGATGCGCACCTTCCACACCGGCGGCGTCGCAGGCGAGGACATCACCCACGGCCTTCCCCGCGTCACCGAGCTTTTCGAGGCCCGCAAGCCGAAGGGCCAGGCGGTGCTGGCCGAAATCTCGGGCACGCTGCAGATCGGCGGCGACAAGTCGTCGAAGGTTCTCACCGTGCACGACCAACAGGGCAACATCCGCGAGTACGTCGTGTCGCCGCGCGTCACCATGATGCCCGGCATCGTCGACGGCTGCGAGGTCACCGTGGGCCAGCAGCTCACCAAGGGCTCGGTCAACCCGCACGACCTTCTGCGCCTCACCGACCCGAACACCACCCTTCGCTACATCGTGGGGCAGGTGCAGGGCGTCTACGTCCCCCAAGGCGTGGACATCAACGACAAGCACATCGAGGTCATCGCACGCCAGATGCTGCGCAAGGTAGCAGTGCTCGACAGCGGCGACTCCGACCTTCTGCCCGGCCGCCAGGTGAACCGCTTCGAGTTCGAGAACATCGCCAACTCGCTGATCGCCGAAGGCAAGGAGCCCCCGGTGGGCCAGCCTCTGCTGCTGGGCATCACCAAGGCGTCGCTGGCAACCGACTCGTGGCTTTCCGCTGCGTCCTTCCAGGAAACGACCAAGGTGCTCACCGACGCCGCCATCGAGGGCAAGACCGACCACCTCACGGGCCTGAAGGAGAACGTCATCATCGGCAAGCCGATTCCCGCAGGCACCGGGCTTAAGCGCTACCGCGACGTCAAGCTCACGTACAAGGGCGTGCCCATCGAGAAGACGAACGAGGAAGAGGCGTTGCCCGACTACGCGCCCGATGCGCTGCGCGAGATAGAGGAGCTGCTTCCCCAGCCCGAGGAATGGTCGTTCGACGGCGAGGGCTACTTCAACGCGGCCGGAGGCTATGGCAGCATCTACAACACGTTCTCGAAGAGCCGCGCGGGTGCGAACCTCACCGACGAGCAGGCGCGCCTGTACATCTTCGACGACCTGGGAGTGTCTCAGCGCTGGGCCAACAAGTTCAGCGAGGCCGGCATCGAGACCGTCGCCGATTTGGTGGGCCACAACGAGGACGACCTGATGCGCATCGAAGGCATCGGCGTGAAGGCCATCGAAGAGCTGAAGGCCGGCCTCGAGGAACGCGACCTGATGCACGTCATCGAGGACGACCTGAACGCCACCAGCGACGACATGTCGCAACTGCTTGACATGGTGTTCTCGCCCGACGACACCATCCTGATCGGCGGCGACTCGCCTTCCTATGACAACGACGACGAGGAGCTGCTTGGCGAAAGCCTTCCTCCGCGTTCGTACCAGCGCAACCTGGAAGAGCTCGACGCGCTGCTGGGCAGCATGTCCGACCTTGGGTTCGGGCTGACAAGCGCCGACGCCGAGGCGGCAAGCAACGCCGCGCAGGAGAAGGGCGACGAGCCTGAGATGTTGGGCGGCTCCGACGATTCCGACGACGACGGCAGCGACGACGAGGAGCTGCTGGGCTAGATGTCCGACAAAACCTACGTCACCGACGTCGAGCGTGCCCCCGCATCCCAGATCGGGGCCACGCTCGACGCGCTTTGCGACACGATAGAGTCGCGCCGCGGCTCCGTCGGCGAAAGCTACACGAAATTCCTTCTGGACGGGCCTCTGGACAAGCTTCTCAAGAAGGTGTCCGAGGAGGCGCTTGAGGTTGCGCTGGCGGCGAAGGAATGCCAGATGCTCGACGCCTATTCCTCCGACGAGGCCTTGTTCGACGGCGCGGTCGACCACCTTCGCTACGAGTCGGCCGACGTCGTGTACCACCTGCTCGTGCTGCTGGCGCGCTACGGCGTGTCCATCGACGAGCTTGCCGCCGAGCTCAACTACCGCATGCGCGACGACGAGAGGCCCGACGGCTGCATCCTTTTGCAAGACGAACACGTGAAGCGGGGGAAATGATGGCACGCTTATTCGGCACCGACGGGGTCCGCGGGGTCGCGAACGTCGAACTCACCAACGAGATAGCCTACCGCCTGGGACAGGCCGCGGTGGTCTTCCTGGGCAAGACGATAATCATCGGCAAGGACACGCGCCTTTCCGGAGACATGCTGGAATCGGCCATGGTGGCCGGCGTCACGAGCGCAGGCGGCACGGCGCTTCTGGCGGGCGTCGTTCCCACGCCCGCAGTGGCGCTGCTGGTGCGCAAGCTGAACGCGGCCGGCGGCGCGGTCATCTCCGCGTCTCACAACCCGCCGGAATACAACGGCATCAAGCTGTTCGATGCCCAGGGATACAAGCTTCCCGACGAGGTGGAGGACGAGATCGAGGCGTTCATAACGGCCGGCGGCCTTGAGGCGCGCGGGCTGGATAACATGCCGAAGGGCGCCGATGTGGGTTTCGCCGTGCCGCTGAAGGATTCCACCGAGATCTACGTGTCGCACGCCGTGTCGTCCATCAAGGACCAGGGCATCGACTTCGAGGGCTACAGCGTGGCCATCGACACGGGGCATGGCGCGTCGTTCGAAAGCAGCCCCGAGGCGTTCCGTCGCCTAGGAGCCACGGTGCACGTCATCAACGACGACTACGACGGCACCGACATCAACGTGCAGTGCGGGTCGACCCATCTCGAGCCGCTTCGCGAGTTCGTCGCCGAGAAGGGCGCCGACATAGGCGTGGCCCACGACGGCGACGCCGACCGCGTGATGCTGGTCACGCCCGAAGGCGACGAGATAGACGGCGACGTGATGGAGGCCGTCATGGCCATCGACATGAAGAACCGCGGCGTTCTTTCCGGCAACACCGTGGTCACCACCGTCATGAGCAACCTGGGGTTCACGCACGCCATGCGCGACGCCGGCATCGACGTGGTGCAGACGAAGGTGGGAGACCGCTACGTGCTGGAGGAGATGCGCGCGAACGGCTTCTCCATCGGTGGCGAGCAGTCGGGCCACATGATCCTGCTGGAGCACAACTCCACCGGCGACGGGCTCATGACCGCAGTGCAGTTCATGGCAGCCGTGCGTCGTTCTGGCAAGACCGTGTCCGAGGCGGCGTCCGTCGTCACCAAGTTCCCGCAGGAGCTCATCAACGTGCGCGTGGCCGACAAGGAGGCCGTGGCGGCGAGCGACGTGGTGGCAGCCGCCGTGGCCGAGGCCGAAGCCGCCCTGGGCGACGACGGTCGCGTTCTGCTTCGCCCCAGCGGCACCGAGCCCGTGGTGCGCGTCATGGTGGAGGCGGCATCGGCCGACGACGCCCAGAAGTGGGCCCGCAAGCTGGCCGACGTGATCGAGGGTTTGTAGTACTTCGTTCTACCGGGTGTGACGGGGGACGTTCCCTGTCACACCCTCTATGGGCGTAGGAACCCGGAGGGGGTTCCGCTCGACGCGTCGTCGCCTCGAACTAACTCGGCTTCGCCGAGTGGATTGCTTCGCACACTCGGCCTGGCGTTTTTCATTTTGCCAGGCCTTGCAGTCTCGGCTCCTTTGGCTTGCCTCGCATCCACCCCTCCGGGTTCCTACGCCCAGGTTATAGCAGCCCTTCGGCGGCAAGCTCGCGGCCTATGGCCACGTACTCGGAACAGTTCACCTTCAATCCCTCAAGCTCTTCGGCGGTAAGTTCGCGCACCGTCTTCGCAGGCGAGCCCACTATCAGCGTGCCGTCAGGGGCGTCCATCTTGCCCGTGACCAGCGCGCCTGCGCCGATGAGGCAGTTGCGCCCGATCTTCGCGCCGTCCAGCACGATGGCCCCCATTCCCACAAGCGAACCGTCGCCGATGGTGCATCCATGCAGTATGGCTCCGTGCCCGACCGACACGTCCTCGCCCACCACCACGTCGCCGTCGATGGGCACGTGCATGCACACCAGTTCCTGCACGTTGCTGCGCGCCCCCACGTACACGTGGCCGCCCATGTCTCCGCGCAGGGTGGCGCCATAGAGCACGGTCACGTCCTCGGCTATGTGCACGTCGCCGACCACGGTGGCGTTCTGGGCGATCTTCGCGGTGGGGTGTATCTCGGGCTTTCCGTAGGCCATGGGGGCTCCTTGCGACGCAGGTTGGAAGAGGTGCAATCATAACAGATGGATGGCCCATCATTCTGAAGCAAAGTGTCCCTTGACGTTTGCCGTTCGGGGCGAAAAGCTATATTTTCCGGAAACTATGCGTTTTCGCAGCGAGGAGTGCCTATGAACGCCAAGATGAAGAAGCGGCTCGTCGTGGTTTCGGTCGTCGTCGTGGTGGTTGCCGCCTTGTTGCTCGTGCTCGTCGGAGGCGGCACCGCGGCCAGAACGGTTTCCGTCGCCGAGGCTGCAGAAAGCCTGCCGGCCGGCCAGAAGGTCCAGGTGTCCGGAAACGTGGTGCCTGACAGCTACTCAACCTCCGACGACGGGACGACGTTCAGAATCTACGACGCAGCAGGCAATCCGGACACTCAGCTCGATGTCGTCTATCAAGGTGCGGCATCTTCCACGTTCGGCAACGACGTGACCGCCATCTGCACGGGCAGGCTCGACGACGGCGGTGTGCTGCAGTGCTCCGAGCTTGTGACGAAATGCCCCTCCAAGTACGAGGGAGCCGGCGAAGAACATCCGGCCGATATCCCCATAGGGAACTAGCCGTTGTCCCTCGTCGGTCTCATAGGGCTGCTCGTCGCCTTCGCAGGGTGCCTTGTTTCGGTCGGCTGCCTGTCCGCATCCGTCGCCTTCCTAAAGAAGGGGAAAAGCGACCGTGCCGACGCTTTCTCCTGGGGCGGCAGGCTTTCGACGGCAGTGGCCGCTGCAGCCCTAACGGGATGCTGCGCCGTGCTCGTCGTGGGCTTCTTCTCCGGCGACACCTCCCTTGATTACGTGGTTCGGAACCGCTCCGACGCCACCGGCGAACTCGGCTGGTTGTTCAGACTGTCCGGACTTTGGGCAGGCCGTGCCGGAAGCCTGCTCTTCTGGGCGTGGCTCATCGCTGCGTTCAACGCCGTCATCGTCTTCGCCACTCGCAAGAAGGCGCGCCCGCTCGACGACGCCGCCTTGGCGGTGGCGCAGTTGGTGCTTCTGGCCTTCGTCGGCGTGCTCCTGTTCTCCGAGGAGAACATGCCGTTCAAGCTCTTGGACGCGTCCTTCTTCGGAGAGGACGGCGCCTTGGGGAACGCCGCTTCCGTTCTCGGCATGAACGCGCTGCTGGAGCATTGGGCCATGGCCATACACCCGCCGACGCTCTTCATAGGCTATGCGGGCTTCACTGTCCCGTTCGCCTACGCCATTGCGGCCCTTGTCGTGGACGATGACTCGGACGCCTGGGTGCGTGCCGCCACGCCCTACCTGATGTTCAGCTGGCTGCTGCTCGGGTTCGGCATAGGGCTTGGCGCGGTTTGGGCCTATGTGGTTCTGGGCTGGGGCGGCTACTGGGGGTGGGACCCGGTGGAGAATGCCAGCCTTCTGCCCTGGCTCGTAGGGGTGGCGCTCATCCATTCGTTCACCATCTATCGCCAGCGCGGCGAGTTCAAGCGTTGGTCGGTGTTCTGTGCCTGTCTGGCGTTCGCTTTCGTGGTGCTGGGCACCTTCATCACGCGCAGCGGCATCGTGCAGTCGGTTCACGCCTTCGAAGGGGACCCGGTGTCCCTCGTGCTTTTCCTCGCGCTCATTGTGGCATCCCTTGCTGCAGGCGTCGTCGGTCTTGTCTTGAGACGCAAGAGCTTCGGTTCAGGCAAGGAAGGCGGAGGCGACGACATAGACTCCCTGGCGTCACGGGATGCGGCCTACTACGTGAACAACCTGGTCATGGTCTTGTCGGCGGTGCTTCTAGCCTACATGACGTTGTCGTCGGCCATGCCTGGGCCGCTGCCTTTCGCAGGACAGACGCTTTCGGCGGGTACGTACAACGCCATAGCTCGGCCGTTGGGCATAGTATATTGCGCAATCGTGGCCATATGCCCGCTTTTGGGTTGGCGCCACACCAATGCTGCGGCGTTCGGAAGGCGCGCCCTGGTGCCGGGGCTGTGCGCTGCTGCGTCGTTCGCGGCGCTCATCGCCTACTTCTTGACCTACTTGCTGCCCAGCTACGACGCAATGGTGGCCGCCGGCGGCAGCACCGCGGACGGCCTTCTGGAACAGGGGCCGCCTGCGTACTACAACGGGCTGGCGGTCGTCGGATTCGCCGTGGCCAGCCTGCTGGTGTTCAACAGCGCCTTCATGGTCGTGCGGGCGGTTCGCAAAAGGAAGGAAACCGGCAACGGAGGGAAGGCGGAAGACCGTGGCTGCAGGAGTGGCGGGGGTTTCCGCCGACGCCTGCCAGCCATAGCCGGAGGCGTCTGCCATCTTGCCATGGGCGTCATCCTGGTAGGGCTCATCGGCTCGTCGATGTACGTGACCGAGGTCACCGGATACCTTCCCTACGACGAGGCTACGGATTCCTGCCCCGAGCCGTTCCGCATCCAGGACTTCGAGCTTGCCTATGCCGGCAACGCGGTGGAGGAATCCGACAACGGGACCGATGTCACCTACACCGTGACCTTCGACGTCACGAAGGACGGCGTTCCGGTGGGCACCGTGTCGCCTGCCATCCAGGTAATGTCCGCCACGCAGCAGCAGAAGCTCGTGGCCAGCGTCATGGCATTCCCGCTGGAGGACCTCTTCGTGGTGTACCGAGGCATGAGCGACCAGGGTGCCTTCTCGATGGACGTTCGGGTGAACCCGCTCATCAACTTGGTCTGGGGCGGATTTGCGCTGCTGATGGCGGGTGCTGTGCTGTCGTTGTTCGCGAAGCGCTGCACAAACCAGCCGATGAAAGCAGAAGGGCCCGTCGAGGCATCGGAGCATGCGGCCGCGTCCGGAGCGCCCGGCCATGAGTGAGCCTTCCATCGAGGTGCGAGGCCTTACCAAGCGCTTCGGAGAGCGCAAGGCCGTCGATGGGCTCACGTTCTCCGTGCCTCGCGGCGCATTCATGGCCGTGTTCGGACCGAACGGGGCCGGAAAGACCACGCTTTTGCGCCTGCTTGCCACGCTCGAGCGACCTACCGAGGGCTCTGTATGCATCGGCGGCGTCGATGCCGTGAAGGATCCCGACGGCGTGCGCCCACGCATCGGCATGGCATCCCATGCCCCCATGCTCTACCCTGACCTTACCGCCGAGGAAAACCTTGCCTTCTTTGGAGAGCTCTACGGCGTCGCCGATCCCGTCGGGCGCGCCCGCGAGCTTTTAGATGCGGTGGGCATGCGCACCCGAAGGCTCGATCGCGTCGGCACGTTTTCACGCGGAATGACGCAGCGCGTGTCGATAGCGCGCGCATTGGTGCACGACCCCGAAGTGTTGCTACTAGACGAGCCCTACGCAGGGCTCGACCCGAAGGCGGCCGCTGCGTTCGACCGCCTTTTGGAAGAGGTGCGCGAAGGGCGCACTTTCGTCATGGTAAGCCACGACTTCGAACGCGGCTGCGCTTTGGCGGATTTCGCGCTTGTAGTGGCCCGAGGCCGCAACGTCGCTTTCTGCCGGAGCGGCTCCGACAGCGGGAAGGTCCGTGCCGCCTACGAGGCCGCCATGTCCGGAGGCGTGGCATGAGCGCGAGGCGTCCCTCGGGATTCTCCCAGTACCGCACGCTCCTGGCCAAGGACGTGTGCCAAGAGCTGCGCACCCGGGAGATGCTCGTCTCGATGGTCCTCTATGCGCTGCTGGTCATCGTGGTCTACGGCGTTTCTTTGGCCTTTGCGCGACCTGGATCCGACCTGCTGGACGTGTTTGCCGGGCTCCTCTGGGCCATGGTCGTGTTCACGTCCCTTCTGGGGCTCAACCGCTCGTTTTCGCAGGAGGAGGAAAACGGGTGCATCGAGGGGCTGCTGCTGGCGCCTATGGACCGTGGCGTGATCTTCCTGGCGAAGGCCACGTCGAACCTGCTGTTCCTGCTCGTCGTCGAAGTCGTCTCCGTCCCTTTGTTCTTCCTGTTCTTCTCGGATGCCGTCGCTTCGGCGTCGTCGGCGTTGCTGGTCGCGGTTCCGCTCCTGCTCGGTTCCGTCGGCATCGCAGGCGTGGGGACTCTGCTCGCCACCATCACGGCGTCCACGCGCGGACGCGACGTGATGCTGGCGCTGCTGTTCGTGCCGGTGGCCTTCCCGCTGCTATATGCATGCGTCTCGGCCACTTCCGTCCTGCTCGTAGGCGGGGAGTCGCTCGACGGGCTTGCTGCGTCGCTTGCACTCGCTGCCGGCTACGACGTCGTCATGGTGCTCGTAAGTTGGCTGCTCTACCAGTTCGTCGTCGGTTCGTGAAAGGAGTACGCACCATGGAAGAGCCCCGAAGGATGCTCCCCGAGGCAGGGCAGTGGCCCGACAGGCTGGTTCCGGCCGCCGTCGTCGTCGCGGCCGTGCTTACGACGGCCGGGTTTCTGATGGCGTTCCTGTTCGTGCCTCCGGTGGGTGGCGCCACCGTCGGCGGCGCAGAAACGGTGGGAGGTGTGGTTGTCTCCCAGCGGCTGCTGTTGTCCCAGAAGATATTCTTCTTCCACATGCCCGTGGCCATCGTGTCATTCTGCGCTTTGGCATTCGCGGGATATTACAGCATTCGGTTCCTCATGACGCGTGACGAGCGCTTCGACACCTGCGCGCGCATCGCGATGGAGATAGCGCTGCTGTTCGTGGCCATGACTATGGCAACCGGCGAGATGTGGACGCGTTTCGAGTGGGGCGTGTGGTGGACATGGGACCCGCGCCTGACAACCTATCTCGTGTTGATGCTCGTCGTCATCGCGTACATGGTGCTGCGCTCGATGGTGGACGACCCGGTGCGTCGCGGCATGTTTTCGGCGGTGCTCGCTGTCATTGCGCTGGTGGACGTGCCCATCTGCTTCATGGTGACGCGGCTCATACCCTCTTCGGTGCACCCGGTGGTAGTGCGCGAAGGGGGCATGAGCCCGGAAATGGGCCTGTGCGTGGGCATCATACTGTTAGGCATGATGGCGTTGGCGTTCGCGCTGTACCGCCTTCGCTTCCGTCAGGTGCGCCTGCAGCAGCGTGCCGACGCGGCCAAGGCGATGCTCGACGAGAAGATAGAGGAAGGAAGACTCGCATGAACCCCATACTTGCAGACATATACGGCACCATCGTCCCTTCGGCGCCCTATATCATCGCGGCCTACGCGCTGCTCTGGGTTGCGCTGCTCGTCTACATCCTGGTCATCGTGCGCGGCACGAAGCGCGCCGCGCGCCAGATGGACCTCATCGAGGACGAGCTGAGGGAGCTTGGCAAGGGGGACGTCGGCCAACGCCGATAGGGGAGCGCGGGCAGGGAAGGCGACGGCAAGGCGCAAGCCTGCTCCTATCCGAACCAGGCCTTTGCCAAGGCCTGGATGCCCGGTTCTATGTCTTCCTCTTCGATGGCGGAGAAGCCGATCAGGATGCTGCCTTTCATGGCGTGGTTTTCGTCCATCCAGTACTGGTCGGTGCTGTACACCTTCACGTCGTTGTTCCAGGCGGCTTCGACAAGCTCTTCGTGGGGGCGTTCGTCATGCAGCTTCACGAGCAGATGGAGGCCGGTCCCGTTCTCGAGGATGCTTACGCGGCCCTTCATGTGCTTTCGGATGGCTGCGATGAGGGTCTCGTACTTCTTGCGGTTGCGTGCCTGCATCTTCCGCACGTGACGGTCCCAGTACCCTTTTCGCATGAGCTGGGCCAGCACGGTTTGGGTCAGCCAAGGAACGGCGGGGTAGGCATCGGCGTACACCTCGCGCCATCGGTCGGCCAAGGCCTCGGGGAGCACGATGTAGTTCAGCCGCAGCGAAGGCGACAGCGTCTTAGAGAACGTCTCCATGTAGATGACGCGCCCGTTTTCGTCCATGGATGCCAGCGGAGGCACCGGGCGTTCCTTGTATCGGAAGTCACGGCAGTAGTCGTCCTCCAGGATGAAGGCGTCGTTCTCGACCGCCCATGCCAGCAGCTGTTGGCGCGTGTCGAGGCTCATGACCTCGCAAGTTGGAAACTGGCTGGAAGGGGTGACGTAAACCAGTTTGGCGTTGCTTCGGCGCACGTCGTCCATGAGCACGTCGCTGCCCTCGACGACGCGTACCGGCTTGATGGCGAACCTGTTGCGCTCGAAGACCCTGCGAACGCCCGTATAGCCCGGGTCCTCCATGGCCACGGCGTCCTTCGTGTTGTCGAAGAAGGCGAGCAGGCTTTGGACGCTGCCCTGCGTCCCGTTCTGTACGATGACCCGTTCGGGGTCGCAACCGATGTCCCGCAGCGCAGAAAGGCGCCAGGCTATTTCCGAGCGCAGGTCCATCTCGCCGAAGGGGTCGGCATAGGTGTCGGCGGCTTCGTAGGCGACGCTCAGCAGCACGTCGTTGGTTGCGTTGCGCCAGGCCGTGGCCGGGAAAGACCCCTTCTGCAGGTTTCCATAGGTGAAGTCGTAGCGGGCGGTGCGTTTGGGTTGCTGGCGTTGCTTCGGACGCGTGTCCGAGGAAGGGGAAAGCGACAGGAAGCTGGGGTCTTGCACAACGTAGCCTGAGCCGGGCTTTGCTTCGATGAACCCTTCCTGGGCCAGCAGGCGATAGGCGCTTTCCACGGTGTTGCGGGAGCATCCGAGGTCCTCCGCAAGGCCACGGATGGATGGCATGCGGCTGTTGACGCGGAAGGCTCCGGACTCGATGCCCTTCCGGTAATGCTCGAAGATCTGCTTGTATAGGGGAATGTCGGACGAGCCTTCGATGTGCATGGACGCCTCCAAGGGCGCGCTGCCCCTGAGAAAGCATCCAGGTGAGCAAGGCGGCCTAACGGTCATTGCCGGTTAAACATATCACGTCTGACGCCGTCCCTCGGCAAGCTGCGCCACTGTCCCCTGAAAGAATCGCGCAACCGTCCCCTATATATTGAGGCCGTGCGTCCCTTCAAGATGGCGGACGAGCTGTTTACAATCCGTTACAAACGGAGGTATGCGAGCCGAACGAAGGCGTGGCCAGGGGGTGGCCTCGATGGTGTGCTTGAAGGCATCGTCGCGCCTGTTTCGGACGGTAAGACGCGAGGGGGTCCGCCAGTGAGAGCGGGAGGCGTCATAGCTGCGTTGGCGACGGGGATGGTGGGGTTGTCCGTCCTCTTCGACGTCGCCCAGGCCCAGGCACGGCCGCTTCGACCACCGGGTGCGTTGCCCGACGGCGGCTTCGACGCCCTTTGCGTCCGATGCGGGAGATGCATCGAGGCATGCCCATACCAGGCCATCGAGGCAGCGCCCATGTCTGACGGGGCAGCCGCAGGCACTCCAACGCTTGACGTGAGGTCCCAGGCATGCCGCCTTTGTGCGGACTTCCCATGCATCGAGGCCTGTCCCACCGGCGCCTTGTCGCCCGTGGCATCCAGGCAGGACGTGCGCATGGGCACCGCCGTCATCGACGAAGGACTCTGCCTGTCCTACAAGGCCATGCGATGCGAAGTCTGCTATCGGGCCTGCCCGCTCATAGACGAGGCCATCAAGATCGACGCCCGGCCGCGCGAAGGGGACGCGATACACGCGGTCTTCGCGCCGGTCGTCAACGAGGATGCATGCACGGGATGCGGACTTTGCGTGCAGCGCTGCGTGGTCAGCGAACCCGCTTGCGCCATACGCATCGAGCCTGCGACGTAAAGAGGGAGGGAACCCATGGATGTCACACGCAGGGCTTTCGTGAAGACCACCGCCGTGGCCTTGGCCAGCGCTGCAGCGGCCGGAACGCTGTCTACGCTTGCGGGATGTTCCGGCGGCCAGCCAGCCAAGAATGGCGCGGGCGGCACGCCCACCGTTGCTGGAGCCACCCAGACCGTGGGAGTATGCCGCTTCTGCGGATGTGGATGCGGCGTCATAGTGGAATCCAAGGACGGCAAGTTGGTTTCCGTAACCGGAGATCCCGAGAACGGGTCGAACCGCGGCCTGAACTGCGTCAAGGGATACTACCTTGCCAGCGTACTCTATGGCGACGACCGCTTGACGGTGCCGCTCGTGCGCGACGACAAGTCCACTAAGGGGACGCCCGACGGCCTGCGCGAAGCCACCTGGGACGAGGCCTTGGACCTGGTAGCCACGAACCTGCGCGACACATGGAAAGCCGACAAGAGCCGCCTGGCCTTCTGGGGCAGCGGACAACAGCCCATCGTTGAGGGATACTGCCAGGCGAAGTTCTGGAAGGCGGGCCTGTTGTCCAACAACATCGACCCCAATGCGCGTCTTTGCATGGCCAGTGCCGTGGTAGGGTTCATGAACGTCTTCCAGACCGACGAGCCCGCCGGATGCTATGCCGACATCGACGAGACGGACACCTTCGTGACCTGGGGCGCCAACATGGCCGAGGCGCACCCCATGCTTTATTCGCGTCTGACGGCCCGCAAGCTCAACGGCAAGGACGTGCGCCATTACGACCTGACCACCTTGACCACCCGTACCTCGGCCAGTGCCGACAAGGTCATGGTGTTCAAGCCCGGCTCCGACATAGCCATCGCCAACGCCATCGCGAACTACCTCATACAGAACGACCTCTATGACAAGGCATTCGTCGCCGACCACATCCAGTTCAAGCAGGGCGCCGAGAACATCGGCAACGCCTTCGACGACGGCTACGACGCCAGCGACGTCGGCAAGTCGGTGGACGCGGTGCAGAACATCTCCTTCGAGGAGTTCGCTGCGCGCCTGGCCCCCTACACGTTGGAGTACGCCGAGGAAATCTCGGGCGTTCCTGCCGCCGACATCCGCGAGCTGGCCGAGGTCTTTGCCGACAAGAACCGTCGCGTGCTGTCGCTTTGGACCATGGGGGTCAACCAGCACAACCGCGGAACCTGGATGAACCACTGCATCTACAACATACATTTCCTCACAGGCCGCTACGCCCTTCCCGGCGACGGCGCCTTCAGCCTGACGGGCCAGCCGACGGCATGCGGCACTGCGCGCGAGGTGGGCACTTTCAGCCATCGTTTGCCCGCCGACCTGCTTGTGGCCCAGGAACCCCATCGTCGCTACACCGAAGCCATATGGAACCTGCCCGCAGGTTACCTGGACGCCATCAGCAAGCCGGGCATGCACACGGTCAAGATGTTCCGCGAGCTTTCCAAAGGCAACGTCGACTTCCTGTGGAGTGCGCACAACAACTGGGCGGTATCCATGCCGAATCTGACGCGCTTCCTCGGCCGTGGCGACAAGAAGGGAGTCATGGACGCATTCGTCTGCGTGAGCGAGGTGTACCCCACGCTGTCCACCCAGTACGCCGACGTCGTGCTCCCTGCCGCCATGTGGGTCGAACGCGAGGGTCAGTTCGGCAACGGCGAGCGGCGCACGGCGGTGTTCGAGAAGGCCGTGGACCCGCCCGGCGAGGCGAAGTGGGACCTGTGGATGCTCATGGAGGTGGCCAAGCGCGTGCTCGACGGCGAGCAGATCGATGGCGAAGACGCCTTCGACCGCCTGTTCGGACAGTGGTACGACAAGGAAGCTGCAGACTTCAAAGGCGACCAGCGCGAGGTAAGCCGCTCCATCTGGGAGGAATACCGCACCTTCAGCAACCCCGGCCTGAACGAGGCGGCTGCCAAGATCAACGCCGACGCGAAGCTGAAGATGGAGGCGAAGCAGCTGGCGCCCTATGACGAATACATATACAACCACGGCATGACCTGGCCCGTGCGCGAGGTGGACGGGCAGTGGCTTCCGACCCTGTGGCGGTTCTGCGACGGCAAACAGGAGGACGGATTCGACCAGTACGGCGTCGAGCAGTACGGCACCCACGACAAGGCCGCCGGCGTCAGCTTCTACAAGAGCGCCGGCCAGAAGCCTTCGGCAGTGTTCCGCCCCTACGAGCCGCCGGCCGAGATGCCCAGCGACGAATACCCCTTCTGGCTGTGCACAGGGCGTCTGTTGGAACATTGGCACACTGGTTCGATGACGCGGCGCGTGGCCGAGCTCGACCGGGCGCTTCCCGAGGCCCTGCTCGACATGAACCCCAAAGACTGCGAGGCCCTGGGGGTCAAGGACGGCGACATGGTGCGTCTGACCTCGCGGTACGGCACATGCGACATGAAGGTGTCCACGGCAGGTCGGACGAGTCCTCCCCAGGGCTTGACTTTCGCGCCGTTCTTCGCCGACGAGTCCCTGGTCAACCTGGTGGTGCAGGACGTCTACTGCCCGCTTTCGAAGGAGCCCGACTTCAAGAAGACGTGCGTGTCCATCGAGAAGCTTTGAGGAGGCGGCTGATGAAGAAGACTAGGACGAAGATGGCTGCGGCCGCTGTTGCGGCCATGTTGGTGGCTGCTGTTGGATGCGGCTGTGGCTCCACGGGTTCTGCCGGGGCTTCTGCAGACGTTCCCCAGGGAGCGCCGCCCCTGATGCCGGCAGGCCACGACGGCAGGTTCCAAGACCTGGGAGCCAACGGCTGCTACGGATGCCACGGCGCCAAAGAAGCTGCCAACCCCATGCTGGCATCGGCGCCGGCGCTGCCCGACGACCACTATCAGCAGGGCATGCCTGCCACCCGTGCCGTCGACCCGGTGCGCGAGCAGTGCATAACGTGCCACCCGCTGGGCTGACGGCGGCAGGGAAGGTGTTTCCGTGGTCATCTCCAGCCTAGTGGTCGAAACCGTGCCCGGCAAGGAAGACGCCGTGGCCCAGGCGTTGAGCGCCATGGAGGGCGTCGAGGTGCACGAGGCTAACGGCTACAAGCTGGTGGTGACCATCGAGGCTCCGTCCACTGCGGCATCCCATGGCACGGCAAGTTCTTTTTTGTCCGTCGATGGGGTTATGAACGTGAACCTGGTATATGCGAACTTCGAAGACGAGAACTTGGGAAGGGAAGGCCGTTAGGAATTGACGAAGGCGAAGGACATGGCTGCGAAATCCAGGCGGTGGACCGTCGTCCGCCACACGGTGCAAGCATTCTTCCTGCTGCTGTTCTGCCTGCCGCTGCTTGTGGCGGGATGGGGCCTGCTGGGGCTTCACGACGTGGGCGACGCGGCGATGCCTACTCCGGCCGACGAGGCGTTCTATGGAAGCCTGGCCTCGTCGAACGTTGCCGGAGTCAACCTGCTGGACCCCTTCGCCGCCCTTCAGATCGGCGCCGCTTCCAAGTCCTTCGCCCTGACGTGGGGCGTTGCGGCGCTGGTTGTGGCCGTTGTGTACGCCGTCATCGGGGGACGCGCCTTCTGCGGGTGGGTCTGCCCGGTCAACCTGATTCTCGAGGGTACCGACTGGCTTCGGCGAAAGACGAGGGTGCCTGTGGCCGAGCGCACGGTTCCGCGCCATGCGAAGGTGTGGGTCGCTTTAGCCGTGTTGGTCGTGTCGGCGGCGGTCTCGTTGCCCGTGTTCGAGGCGCTGTCTCCGGTGGCGGCCGTGAACCGTGGAATCTTGTTCGGCGCCACCGCCGGCGTTGTGACGCTGGTCGCAGTCGTGCTGGTCGAGTTCTTTTGGAGCCATCGCGTATGGTGTCGGGCGCTATGCCCTTTGGGAGGGTTCTACGAGGTGCTGGGGAAGGGTGGCGTGGTGACTGTGTCCATCGACCACGATGCATGCACCCGTTGCGGCGCCTGCCAGAAGGCGTGCCTTGCCGACCCGGTCATCCTAGAGGATGCCGTGGACGGCCGCGACGCCATCGTGCGTGCCGGCGACTGCATGGTCTGCGGCGCCTGCGTTGACGTGTGCCCCCATGGGGCCTTGCGCCTTTCCGTGGGAAAGCCACGTCCTCTGGTGCGTAGGGAGTGACTGGCGACCGTCATGGGATATGCCACGCGAACCGTCCCTTCGTCGGCTCGCGTCACAGGACTAATCTGGAAGCAACGAGGGAGGGAGGAAGCGTGAAAGTGAAGAGGAAGAAGGCCATCCTGGCCGTCGCGAGCATATGTGCGCTCGCGGTGATCGTGACCTTGGCGGCCTGTGCGCCCAAGGCGAACGTCACCGGCTCGGTCGAGTCCCAGATCATGCCCGAGGAGGATTCCTTCGGCGTGGTGCAGGCCGAAGGGTGGAGTGGGCTCTATCCGCATCAGTACGCGTCGTACATGGAAAACGAGGCGAACTCGCCGGACTCGGGAAAGCATGACTACCTGGAGCTGTATCCGGCCCTCAACTCCATGTACAAGGGCTATGCAGTCGCCCTGGGATACGACGAGGCGTCGTCGCATCTGTACACGCTGGACAGCGTGAAGAACACGCCGCGCACCATCGAGAAGGAGCAGCTGGCCAACTGCATCACCTGCAAGACGCCGCAGTACACCGCCATGGTCAACTCCGAAGGCGTCAGTGCCTACCAAGGGAAGTTCAACGACCTCATCAACGAGTTCACGGAGCCTATAAGCTGCTACAACTGCCATGAGAACGACCCTCAGCAGCTGACGGTGGCCAGCAAGTTCTTCGCGGAGAACTCCATGGGCGCCGACGGCGGGAAGGTTCCCATGGCGGCGCAGGTGTGCGGACAGTGCCATAACGAGTACTACTTCGATCCCGACACCAAGGCGACCACGAACCCCTACAACGGGCTCGCCGCCATGACGCCCGAGGCGATTCTTGCCTACTACGACGAGCGCGGGTTCAAGGACTGGGTCCATCCCGACACCGGTGCCTCCATGATCAAGGTGCAGCACCCTGAGTTCGAGACCATCTACGGAGGCAAACAGACGCACATGGCCCAACTAGGATACTCGTGCGCCGATTGCCACATGTCCGACGCCGTGGCCGAGGATGGCACGGTCTACACCAACCACGACTGGACGAGCCCGCTTGACAACGCCGAGCTCGTTTCCGGGACGTGCTCGACGTGCCATGCCGACCTAGGCGCCCAGGTTGCAGCCTGGCAGGCCGACGAAGAGGACAGGGTCGTCGCCATCAGCCAGAAGATCGAAAGCTACATCAACGAGCTGGCGGCGAAGAAGGACTCGCTGTCGCCCGAGGTCCTGGCCGAGGCTCAGCGGATGCATCGCGAAGGCCAGTTCTATTGGGATTTCGTCATGGTTGAGAACAGCGAAGGCGCCCACAATCCCGAATTGACGAACGCCATCCTGGACAAGGCCGAAGCAGCCATCGACAACGGCTTCGCCCTGATCGGCTAGCAGAGCGATCACGGCCTGAAGAAGGGAGGTTGAGGACATGAGCGAAGAGACGAAGGCGGCCCCGGCGACTGTCGACGAGGCGCAGGACGCGACGCAGGGCGCCGTCGGCGCAGAGGGAGCGGCAACTGCGGGTGCCGAAGAGGCATCCAGCTCCCCGTCGCCCAAGAAGAGGGATGCCCGCAGGCGCAAGAGGTTCGTGACCTTGGGAGTAGTGGCCGCGGTGGTCATCGTGGCCGGTGCGGGCTTCTGGGTGTGGCACGAGCAGCCCAGCTTCTGCAATGCCATATGCCATGCGCCCCAAGACCCCCACAGCCAGACCTACTTCGCCGAAAGCGGCCAGTCGGCTCTGGACAAGTGGGGCAACTACGTTGAAGATGCCGGAGACATGCTGGTGGTGGCCCATCGCGAGAAGGGCGACCTGGGGTGCATGGACTGCCACGTGCCCACCATTTCCGAGCAGGTTGCCGAGGGAATGAACTGGGTCGGCGGAAACTATAACTATCCGCTGAACGAGCGGTCGATGACCGACTTGAACCATTATGCCCAGAAGGACGATCCGGCGGAGTTCTGCCTGAACGAAAGCTGCCACAACATGACGCGCGACGACCTCGCCAGGGCGACGGCCGGATCGGTACGGAACCCGCACGTGACCGAGGTGCGCCACGTTCAGATGGAGTGCAGCGACTGCCACAAGTCCCACCGGCAGTCGGTACAGGCCTGTTCACGCTGCCATGCCGACGCGGAAGTGCCGGACGGGTGGCTTTCGGCCGAGGAGGCAGCAGAGGTCACATCGGCGAACTTCGATTTCTAAGGAAAGCGATTCAGGGCATCCGTTCGGCATGCTTGCATCATGAGGGGATCCGCCTCGACGAATTCGGGCGGATCCCTTTTCATTGGCCTTTCATGCCCCTAACGAAGGCGTCTCCATAACGCCCCGAACATATATAATCATGTCATCGAACAAGCCTCGTCCAATTTCGTTCAAGGAGGCGTCCATGCTCGAGCAGGTCGATTTCAAACAGGACGAGCTTCCCAAGGGGGAGTACAAGAAGCGCTACAAGGAGCTTGTCGAGAAGCTGGTGGTGCTGCAGCAGAAGGCCGTCAACAACGGGATAGGCCTCGTCGTGCTCTTCGAAGGATGGAACGGCGCCGGCAAGGGCTCGCGCATCTCCGACTTGATGTACAACCTCGACGCGCGCGCCACAAGCGTGTACGTGTCCCCCGACGTAGACACCGACGAATACAAGCACTTCCCCGGGCGCAAGCACGGCGTGTCCGGCTTCTACCCCCTGATGAAGGAATTCTGGGAGGTGCTGGGCGAGCGCGGCGACATCACCTTCTACGACCGGGGGTGGTACTCCAAGGCCACCGAGCTCATGCTGACCCACTCCACCAGCGAGCTCGTGCTTCCGCGCGAGGGCACGCGCCATTACCTCGAATCCATCCGCGACTTCGAGGAACAGCTGGTCAGCGACGGGTATGTCGTCGTGAAGTTCTTCATGCACGTGCGCAAGAAGGCGCAGATGAAGCGCCTGAACCGCCTTTACGACGACGCGGCCACCCGCTGGCGCGTCCCCGAGAAGAAGCTGTTCAGCGTGAAGGACTACAACGAGGCGTACAAGCTCTACGACCGCCTGCTGGAAGGGTCGAACTTCGAGTTCGCGCCATGGATCCTGCTGGACGGCGAGGACGGCCGCCGTGCCAACATCGCCATCGCCGAGACGCTGATAGACGCCATCGAGGGCGCGCTCGAGGCCAAGGGGAAGGACGCCGTGCGGCGCGACGCCGAGACGGCGAGGCTGCTGGTCGACGAGGACGCGGCGGTCGAGCAAGGCCTTTCGGTCGAGGAAGCCAAGGCCGCGGCGCAGCATTCGTTCGCGCCGGAGTCGTCGCGCTTCGAGATAGTGCGCGACTACCCCACGGTGGACGAGATGAACCATGGGCTTTCCATCGACCCCGAGGAATACAAGAGGAAGCTGAAGAAGCTGCAGGGCAAGCTTTTCCGCCTGGAGAACCTGATGTTCCAGGCGCGCGTGCCGCTCGTCATAATGTACGAGGGGTGGGACGCCGCCGGCAAGGGCGGCAACATCAAGCGCGTGGCGCAGGCGCTCGACGCGCGGGCCTACACCATCATCCCGTCGCCCGCGCCAACCAAGCCCGAACTGGCACACCCGCACTTGTGGCGCTACTGGACGCGTCTTCCGAAGGCCGGGCACGTGGGCATGTTCGACCGCTCGTGGTACGGCCGCGTGCTGGTGGAACGCGTGGAGGAAATCACGCCTCCCGAGCGCTGGGCCCAAGGCTACGACGAGATCAACGAGTTCGAGCACGACCTGGTGGATTGGGGCGCCATCCTGCTGAAGTTCTGGGTGGACGTTAGCGACGAAGAGCAGCTGGCGCGCTTCAAGGCCCGCCAGGAAGACCCCGCCAAGCAGTGGAAGATCACGCCCGACGACTGGCGCAACCGCGAGAAGTACCCGCAGTACAAAAGCGCCATCGACGACATGTTCCGCCTTACTTCCACCACCTATGCGCCATGGATAACGCTTGAAAGCGACGACAAGAAGTACGCCCGCATCAAGGCGCTGAAGATCATCGTGGAGGCCCTCGAGGAAAGGCTTGGCGTCAAGGGATAAGGCCCCTGGGACGTCGGGCTGTCGCCTTCGCGGCGACATAAGCCCGCGTCGAACGCCTACGCGCACGTCATGGAACGTCAGGAGATGAGCACTATGTCCGACAACAACGAAAGCAAGCACAAGCGCTATTCGTACATGCAGAACCGCGAACTGTCGTGGCTCGAGTTCAACAAGCGGGTGCTCGACCAGAGCGCCGACCCGTCGGTTCCGCTGCTGGACCGCCTCAGCTTCCTCTCCATATACTGGTCGAACCTGCAGGAGTTCTTCATGATCCGCGTGGGGTCGCTCACCGACCTGTCGCTGGTGAAGAAGGCCATCATCGACTCCAAGTCAGGCATGACGCCCGAGCAGCAGCTCGTCGCGGTGTACAAGCGCTGCCACGAACTGTACCCCTACTACGAAGGGTGCTACAAGGCGCTGCGCAAGGACCTCATGGCCGAGGGCGTGGTGAACAAGTCGGCCAAGAGCCTCACCGACGACCAGGCCTCGTTCGTCGCGGACTACTTCGACGCGAACGTGATGCCGTTCCTGTCGCCGCAGATCATAAACGCGCGCCACCCGTTCCCGCACCTCGAGAACGGGGCCCTTTACATCGTCGTGCGCCTGGACGAGGAGGCCGACAAGGAGGCCAAGAAGAAGTCGAAGGCCGACAAGTCCGCCGGCGGCAAGGGCAAAGGCGGCAAGAACGTCGGCGCCGAGGGCGTCACGCTGGGCATCATACCCCTGCCGCGCCAGTGCAGCCGCATCATCCGCCTTCCCGGCCCGGGGCTGCAGTTCATCCTGCTCGAGCACGTGATCGAGATGTTCGTGCAAGATGTCTTCTCCATGTACAAGGTGAAGCACACCAACGTCATATGCGTCACGCGCAACGCCGACCTCGACGCCGTCGAAGGCGCCGAGGAGCAGGGCGAGGACTACCGCGAGCACATCAAGAAGATCCTGAAGCGCCGTACGCGCCTGATGCCGGTGCGGCTTGAGACGGAAAAGGAGCTTTCGGCCACGGTGAAGCCTGTGCTTCTGGAAAGGCTCGACCTGAAGGCCCCGCAGACCTTCGTCAGCAAGGTGCCGCTCGACCTCGGGTACGTGTACGACCTGGCGGCGATGCTCGACGCCGACAAGAGGGCCCAGCTGTCCGCCGCGCCGTTCTCGCCGCAGTGGCCCGCATCGCTCGACCCGAACCGCTCGGTCATCGAGCAGGTGGGCGAGAAGGAAGTGCTCCTGTCCTACCCCTACGAGTCGATGGATGCGTTCGTGCAGCTGCTGCGCGAGGCGGCGGTCGACCCCGAGGTGGTGTCCATCCGCATCACGCTGTACAGGCTGGCGAAGCAGTCGCATCTGGCCGAGGCGCTGATCGCGGCTGCAGAGAACGGCAAGGAAGTCACGGCGCTCTTCGAGCTGCGTGCGCGCTTCGACGAGTCCAACAACATCGAATGGTCGCAGCGCTTCGAGCAGGCGGGGTGCCGTGTCATCTACGGGTTCCGCGACTACAAGGTGCATTCGAAGATCTGCTGCATCACGCGCCAGACCGAAGGCGGCCTGCAGTTCATCACCCAGCTGGGCACGGGCAACTACAACGAGAAGACCGCGCGGCTCTACACCGACTTCTCGTTCATCACGTCCGACCCGGCCATCGGGCGCGATGCGGCCGTGTTCTTCCGCAACATGACGCTCGAGAACGTCAGCGACGAATACAAGCACCTTTGGGTGGCGCCGCTGCAGATCAAGCAGAACATCATCGCCGGAATCGACGAGCAGATCGCCAACAAGAAGGCAGGCAGGCCCGCCGGGCTGTTCTTCAAGACGAACTCCATCACCGACAAGGAGATAATCGACAAGATCGTCGAGGCCTCGCAGGCAGGTGTGCAGTGCACGTTGATGGTGCGCGGCATCTCGTGCATCGTGCCCGGCATCAAGGGCTACACCGAGAACGTGTGCGTCGTCAGCATCGTCGGGCGCCTGCTTGAGCATTCGCGCATCTACCTGTTCGGCCCGTTCGACGGCGACTTCAAGGTATACCTGTCGTCGGCCGACCTCATGACGCGAAACATGGACAAGCGCGTCGAGATAGCATGGCCGGTGGCCAACCCGGCCCTGCGCGACCAGATCCTCGGGTACATAGGCGCCTGCATGGCCGACACCGCCAAGCTTCGCGACCTGCTTCCGAACAAGAAGTACACCGACCTCGGCTTCTTCGCCAAGGCCGACAAGGAGAACGGCCAGGTGGTGCTGTTCGACTCGCAGGCCTACCTGATCCACGAGGCGCAGCGCAAACGGCTGGAATCCGACGAAGCCATGCTGTCGCGGCAGGGCGCGGACGCGTCGCGCGTGCGCGACGTGGCGACCGACGAGCTCGAGCTTGACAGGCTTGGCGAGGAGGTTTCCGAGTTCGAGCACGCCCAGGAGGAGGGACGCGTCCTAGACGCCGACGCGGTCGACGGGATCGATGCGGCCGCCGTCGCGCTGGAGGCGCTGAAAGGGGCCGGCGACGAACCTGAGGAGATGGCCGCAGACGCCGCGGTCGACGGCGATGCAGCCATGGATGCCTTCGGCGAGGAGGCGTCGGAATTCGTGGACGCGGAAGGCGCGGGTGCAGCGGACGAGGGCGTGGAAGTAGCCGGCGCCGCGGCGGAAGGCGCAGAAGTTGCCGGCGCCGGATTGGACGAGGTCGAGCAGCGCGCCGGGTTTGATGCGCAAGACGAACGCGAGACCGCGGCCTACGCCGCCGATGGTGACGCATACGAGGCTCGCACGGGGCTGCCGGACATCTCGGGCCTTTACACGCCCGAGCCCAACCCCGAAGGGAAGTTCACCGTTCCCAACATGGAGGGCGAGCCGATAGAGGTTGCGCGCGTGGGAGGCCCCGTTCCTGACGGGGACG